>JBBWZU010000770.1:0-3255 GCA_039649225.1 Hyphomicrobiales bacterium
CGTCCCATCACGGCATTGGCGTCGTGGATCACGGTCGGAATGCGCCGCAGGGTCGCGGCGAGCACCGGCGGCAGCGTCGGATAGCCGCCGAAGCCGACCACTGCCGCGGGCCGCGTCCGGCGCAACATCAGCAGCGCCTTGCCGGCGCCAAACGCGAGCGCGCTCAAGGTCTTTGCCATCGAGATCGGATCGCGTCCGCGGATGGTGGCGCTCGGGATCACATGGGTGGCGCGCGCCGGAAAATCATGTCCGTAGCGCGTTGCGCGTTCGTCGGTCGCAAGCTCGACCGTCACGCCGCGCCTTGCGAGCGCGACCGCCAAAGCCTCGGCGGGAAACAGGTGCCCGCCGGTCCCACCGGCCGCCAGCAAGACCAGCGGCGCGGCCCGCTCGCCCATCAGGCCGCCCTCATCTCGGGCGGCAGGCGCTCGAAGTTCGCCGGCACGATCCGCGGGCGCTCGCGCGTCAGCGCCAGCAGCATCCCCATGCCGTAGGCGATCGAGATCATCGAGGAGCCGCCATAGGAGATGAACGGCAGCGTCATGCCCTTGGCCGGAATGAGATGCAGGTTCACCGCCATGTTGATGGCCGACTGCGTGCCGAACAGGATCGCAAGGCCCGCCACCGCAAAGCGCGTGAACGGATCATGGTCGCGGAACGCGTGCTTCAGCGCGCGGATCACGATGAAGGCGAACAGCGTCACGAGCGCGAGGCACAGCACGATGCCGAACTCCTCGGCCGCGACCGCGAACACGAAGTCGGCATGGCTGTCCGGCAGCACCAGCTTCACGGTGCCCTCGCCCGGGCCGCGCCCGAACCAGCCACCACGCACGAAGGATTCCATTGCGTTCGAGACCTGGTAGGTGTCGCCGGAGGACGGGTCCATGAAGCGACTGATGCGTGCGCGCACATGCGGCACCATGAAATAGGCGCCCGCAAGGCCGACGGCGGCCGCGCCCGCCAGCCCGGCCACCCAGATCAGCCGCATGCCCGCCATGAAGAACAGCGCGCCCCAGACCAGCGCGATCAGCATCGTTTGGCCGAAGTCGGGCTGCAGCACCAGCACGCCGACCACCGAGAGCAGCAGCCCGAGCGCGAGCGTGTTGGCCGGCATGTCCGACTTGCGCGTCGATTCGGCGAACAGCCACGAGATCAGGATCACGAAGGCCGGCTTGACGAATTCGCTCGGCTGAATGTTGACACCGGCGACCACGATCCAGCGCCGCGCGCCCTTGACCTCGGCGCCGAAGAACAGCGTGGCGGCGGTCATGGCGAGTGCGATGAAAAAGACGACCAGTGCGACGCGGCGGATCTGGCGAGGCGCAAGGAACGAGGTCGCGATCATCACGACCAGCGAGGGGATGAGGAACATCGCCTGGCGATTCACGAAATAGAAGGCGTCGAGCCCGATGCGGGTCGCGACCGCCGGGCTTGCGGCGAGCGAAAGCACGATGCCGGTGAGCATCAGCACGGCAAGCGCCGCCAGCATCAGCCGGTCGACCGTCCACCACCAGTTTGCGTATTGCGTGCGTTCGACGCGCGAGACCATGAAAGCTCTCCGATAGGGCGCGCAGAGCGAAGCGTGCCCGCCAACGCGCGCGCGGGCACGGCGCAACCAGCGCCCTTGCCCGCCCTACACTCCCCGGCCATGGTTTACGAAAGATTAAGACAATGCGGAAAATCGTCCCGCCGGCGACACGCGGCATCAAACCGCCGCAACGCCTTCCAGCTTCAACACCGCATCGCGGAACGCCGCGCCGCGCAGCTCGAAATTGCGGAACTGGTCATAGGACGCGCAGGCCGGCGACAGCAGCACCACCGGCTCGGCAAGCCCGGCAGCTTGCGCATCCTGCGCCGCAAGCTCGACCGCGCGGTCGAGCGTGCCGGCGACCACGAATGGCACCTTGCCCTGCAGCGTGCCGGCAAACGGACCGGCCGCCTCGCCGATCAGATAGGCTTTGCGGATACGCGGGAAGTAACCGGAGAGCGGCGTGATGCCGCCGCTCTTGGCCTTGCCGCCCGCGATCCAGAAAATATCCGTGAAGCTTGCAAGCGCGCGCGCTGCCGCGTCGGCGTTCGTCGCCTTGGAGTCGTTGACGAACAGGACACTCCCTTTGCGGCCGACCTGCTCCATGCGGTGCGCAAGGCCGGGAAACGAAACCAGGCCTTTCTGGATCGCCTCGGGCGAAAGCCCCAGCGCGAGGCCCGCGGCAGTCGCGGCGGCGGCGTTCTGCGCATTGTGGGCCCCGCGCAGCGAGCCGATGCCGCCGATATGGACGACCGCGCGCGCGGTGCCGCCGGCCGCGCGCATCACCCGGTCGCCCTCGATATAGAGGCCGTCGCTCAGCGGGCGGCGGACCGAAATGCGCTCGATCCGTTTGCCGGCGCGGCCGATACGATCAGCCACCGCCTGGCACCGGTTGTCGTCGACGCCAACGATCGCAGTGCCCTCGCGCTGTACGCCGGCGACAAGACGTTCCTTGATCGCCGCATAGTCGGCAATCGTGCCGTGGCGATCGAGGTGGTCTTCCGTCACGTTGAGCAAAATGCCGATCGAGGGATCGAGCGAGGGGGCAAGATCGATCTGGAACGACGAGCACTCGATCACATGCACGCGCCCCGGCGCGGGCGGCTCGAGCGAGAGGATCGCGGTGCCGATATTGCCGCCGAGCTGCACGTCGTAATTCGCGCTCTTGAGCAAATGCGCGACCAGCGCCGTCGTGGTGGACTTCCCGTTGGTGCCGGTGATCGCGATGAACGGCGCTTGCGGCGCGACGCGGCGCCGTTCGCGGCAGAACAGCTCGATGTCGCCGATCACCTCGACGGCGGCATTGCGTGCAAGACCGACGGTCCAGTGCGGCGCCGGGTGGGTCAGCGGCACGCCGGGCGCAAGCACCAATGCGGAGATCCTGGCCCAATCGATGCGGCGCAAATCTTCGGTCGGAATCCCGGCCGCGTTCGCCTTCTCGACGCTCCCTTCGATGTCGTCGAACGCCACCACATCGGCGCCGCCGGCCAGCAATGCGCCGGCGCTCGCCAGCCCCGACGCGCCGAGGCCGAACAGCGCGACCTTCTTGCCGGCGAATGTGGTGACGGGAATCATCGCAGCTTCAACGTCGAGAGGCCCGCGAGCGCGAGCACGATTGAGATGATCCAGAAGCGGATCACGATCTGCGGTTCGGTCCAGCCCTTCTGCTCGAAATGGTGATGCAGCGGCGCCATGCGGAACACGCGCTTGCCGGTCAGCTTGAACGACAC
>JBBWZU010000326.1:0-10849 GCA_039649225.1 Hyphomicrobiales bacterium
GCGATCACCAATTGCGTCTGTGTCACCAGCGCGGCAAGCTTGCCGTCGCCGCGCGTGATCTTGGTTTGCCACACCATCGTGGTACGGCCCTTGTGCAGCGGCGTGCATTCGGCACGGGCGGTATCGCCGAGCGGTATTGCGGCGAAGAAATTCGTCTTGCTCTCGATCGTCGTGGTGGTCATGCCGTCGGGCAAATTCGCCACCGTCGCGACCGCGCCGATCGTATCGGCGAACGCCATAGCGGCGCCGCCATGCAGCACCGCGGGGCGCGTGCACAAGTCTTCACGCACCACGAGCTCGCCGACGACCAGATCCGGCGCGACGCTGACGATCGTCACGCCCATCAGCTTGGCGAAGGGCAGGGGCTCTGGCCGCATCGGGATCTCCTCGGTGTTGCCATACCGTGTCATGCCGCGCATCATCGGCTGCACGGTGGCGGACAATCAATGACCCTGAAGGTAAAGAACCAAGCTTCGACCGCGAAAGCTTTCGGAACGCGCCTGAAATGGTGGCGCGAGCATCGCGGCCACTCGCAGCTCGCGCTGAGCGGTGCGGCGGAGATCTCGCAGCGCCATTTGAGCTTCCTTGAATCCGGCCGCGCCGAGCCGAGCCGCGACATGGTGCTGCGGCTGTGTGCCGTGCTCGATGTCCCGCTGCGCCAGCAAAACGCCCTGATGCTCGCCGCCGGCTTTGCGCCGGTGTGGCAGGAAAGCGACCTTGGCGCGCCCGAGCTCGCGCAGGTCAATGGCGCGCTCGACTACATGCTGGCGCAGCAGGAGCCGTATCCCGCCTTCGTGGTCGACCGGCGCTGGAATTTGTTGCGCGCCAATGCCGGGGCAGGCGCGCTGGTGACCTTTCTGCTTGGCGCGGTGCCGTCGGGGTCCGTCAATCTCGCCGACGCGCTGGTGGCGCCGGACGTCCTGCGCCCTTTCATCGAGAATTGGGAGGAGGTCGCGGTCCACTTTCTGCGCAGCGTCAATGCCGATGCGGTGGCCGACGGCACAGCGGAGACCGCGGACCTGTTGCGGCGGCTGATGGCCTATCCGGACGTGCCGCCGCTGTCGACCATCGCGTCCCTCGAGACGCCTGGGCCGGTGGTCTGCTTTCGCTTTCGCAAGGGCGACGACCGGCTCTCGCTTTTCACGACGATCGCGACGCTCGGCACGCCGCAGGACGTGACGCTGCAGGACATTCGCGTCGAATCCTTCTTTCCCTCGGATGCCAGTAGCGCGGACATGTTCCGCGCCTGGGCCGGTGCGGCAAAACCCGTGTAATCAGCGCTTATTATCCCGCAGGTAATTGTTTTCGTGTCCCGAACCGTGATGCTGCGCCTTCGGTTTCAAGGGGCATGTCATGAGCGAGCGCATCGGCATCGTGGTGGCGATCCTGTCTTCGACGCTCGGTGGCACCGTGGCGGCGATGACGCGCTTCGTGATCGCCGGCATCGATCCGCTGGCGCTCGGGGCGCTGCGCTTCGGCGGCGCCTTTCTGGTGCTGTTGCCGATCGTCTTCGCGTCGCGCCAGCCATGGCCGAAGGGGCGCGACTGGCTTGCCGTGGCGCTGCTCGGGGGCGTCTATTTCTGCGTCTACCAGGTGCTCTACAACGTGGCGTTCGTCTACACGACCGCGGCGCACGGCTCGATGGTCGGCGCGACGCTGGGCTTCATGACCATGCTGGTGGCGGCGCTGTTCGGCGTGGAGCGGCTGACCGCGCGCAAGACCACCGGCGTGATGGTGGCAACCACCGGCGTCGCGGTGGCGCTGGCGACGGGCCTTGCGGACGCGCCGGAAGGCGCCTGGCGCGGTGACCTCATCATGCTCGCCGGCATCTTCTGCTGGGCCTGCTACAACATATGGTCCCGCCGCTTCATCGCGCGTTCCTCTCCGCTCACGTTCCTCACCGGCGGAATGGGATTCGGTGCGGCCTTCCTGCTCGCGATCGCTTATCTCCGCGGCGGCTTTGCTGCCCTGGCGGGCTTGGATCCGGGGCAGTGGACCGCGCTCGTCTACCTGGCGGCCGTCGGCACGCCCGCCGCGCTCTATCTCTGGGTCTTCGCGCTCCCGCGCGCGACGCCGACCCGCGTCGCCAGCACCATGGCGATGCATCCGGTCAGCGCCTCGATCCTGGCGGCGATCATCATCGACGAGCCGATCGGCCTCAATCTGCTCCTTGGCGTGGTCGCGATCCTTACCGGCATCTGGATCGCGGCGAGCGGACCGCGTGTCGTGCCTGCCGAACAGGCTTCGGCATGAGCGAGCGCATCGGCGTCCTGATCGCGGTTCTGTCCTCGAGTTTCGGCGGAACCGCCGGCGCGGTGACGCGCTATGTGGTCGGCGTCATCGATCCGGTGACGATCGCGGCCTTTCGTTTCGGCATCGGCGTCTTGGTGCTGTTGCCGATCGCGCTGGCGATGAGAAGCCCGCTGCCGCGCGGGCGCGACTGGCTCGGCGTGTCATGCCTCGGCGTGATGTTCTTCGCCGTCTTCTTCGTCTTCTACAATATCGCGATGGGCTTCACGACCGCCGCGCGCGGCGCGCTCGCGCTCTCGACGCTGCCGCTCTGGACCATGGCGATCGCGGCGCTGCTCGGCGCCGAACCGCTCACGGCACGCAAAGCGCTCGGCGTCGCGATCGCGGTCGGCGGGGTCGGCGTTGCACTGCTGGCGGGACTGGCGCTGGCGCCGCAGGGCGCGTGGCGCGGCGATCTGATCATGGTCGCGGCGACCGTCTGCATGGCGTTCTACAATGTCTGGTCGCGGCCGTTCATCGCGCGCTCCTCGCCGCTCGGCTTCGTCACGGCCTCGATGAGCGCCGGGGCGATCTGTCTCGTCGCGGTCGCGGCGGCCCGCGGCGGCTTTGCGGTAACGCAGACTTTCTCAAGCGCGCAGTGGATCGCGGTGATCTACCTCGGAGCCTTCGGCGGGGCGGCGGCGTTCTTTCTCTGGGTGCTCGCGCTACGCCTGACGACGCCGACGCGCGTCGCCAACACCATGACGGTCAACCCGATCGCCGCCTCGCTGCTCGCCGTGGTCCTCGTCGGTGAACCGGTCGGGTGGAATCTGGTCGTCGGACTGATCTCGGTTGGGCTCGGCATCTGGATTGCCTCGACCAGCGCACCGTAAGGGCATCTAGACGTTGCGCCGGGCAAAAAAAGAGCAGGGCCGGGGCCCTGCTCGGTATTTCAATCCAGTTGAGCCGTAAGACTCGACGGTCTTTTGTTCTAGTCGAGGCGGCAGCGATTGCTCGCGCCGTCGGGCTCTCTCCCTCCCGAGACTTGGACCGCTTCGACACGGCACCGGATCGTCGCCGGCTTTCCTTGTCTTGCGTGCCAGCACCGTAACCGAAGTTGAATCGCTTGTCATCAGGGAACGCAGCGCAACATTCTTGCAAATGCAGATACCAGTGCTGGCATCGGCTCAACGGATACACGGAACGGTAGATCGGCTGGGGTTCTGACAGCCGCAAGGATGGGCCTAGTGGGTAACGCCGCGGCGACGCGTCGGCTCTGGGCCGAAGGCTTTGACGCCCCTTGTGTTTTCTTGCCTGATCCGGTTTCACTCGCCCGTTCTGGTGTGTTTGAAGGCGAGTCGCACAGCAATGCGTCTATCCCGCTATTTCCTGCCCATTCTGCGCGAAACCCCGAAAGAGGCGGAAATCGTCTCGCATCGGCTCATGCTGCGCGCCGGCATGATGCGTCAGGAGGCCGCAGGGATTTATGCCTTCCTGCCGCTGGGTCTGCGGGTGCTCAACAAAATCAGCAAGATCGTGCGCGAGGAGCAGGATCGCTCCGGCGCGATCGAGCTGCTGATGCCCACGGTCCAGTCCGCGGACCTGTGGCGCGAGAGCGGGCGCTACGAGGCCTATGGCAAGGAGATGCTGCGCATCAAGGACCGGCATGAGCGCGACATGCTCTACGGCCCGAACAACGAGGAAATGATCACCGAGATCTTCCGCGCCTATGTGAAATCCTACAAGGACCTGCCGCTCAACCTCTATCACATCCAGTGGAAGTTCCGCGACGAAGTGCGCCCGCGTTTCGGGCAGAAGCGCGGACGCGAATACCTGATGAAGGACGCCTATTCCTTCGACGTCGACCAGGATGGCGCGCGGCACTCCTACAACAAAATGTTTGTCGCCTACCTGCGCACATTCGCACGGCTCGGTCTCAAGTCGATCCCGATGCGCGCCGACACCGGCCCGATCGGCGGCGATCTGTCCCACGAGTTCATCATCCTGGCCGACACCGGCGAGTCGGAAGTGTTCTGCCATCGCGACTATCTCGACTTCGAGACGCCGGCCGCGGACGTCGACTTCGATGATGTCGCGGGCCTGAAGGGCATCGTCGACAAATGGACCTCGCTCTATGCGGCGACATCCGACATGCATGACGCGGCCGCCTTCGGGGCGCTGCCCGAAGCCGCCAAGGTCTCGGCGCGCGGTATTGAAGTCGGGCATATCTTCTATTTCGGCACCAAGTATTCCGAGCCGATGAAGGCGCTGGTCGCGGGACCCGACGGAACCGAGAAGCCGGTACACGGGGGCTCCTACGGCATCGGCCCGTCGCGCCTCGTTGCGGCGGTCATCGAAGCCTGCCACGACGAGAACGGCATCGTCTGGCCGGACGCGATCGCACCCTTCGACGTCATCATCCTGAACCTGAAGCAGGGCGATGCCGCGACCGATGCGGCGAGCGAGCAGCTTTACCGGGAGCTGGCCGCCGCGGGCCGCGACGTGCTCTATCACGACGGCGACGAGCGGCCGGGCGCGAAGTTCGCGACCGCCGATCTCATCGGTATCCCGTGGCAGATCCTGGTCGGCCCGAAAGGGCTCGCCAACGGTCAGGTCGAACTCAAGCGCCGCGCCGACGGCAGCCGCACTTTGCTGTCGCCGGCCGAGGCGGTCCAAAAGCTTGCGAGATAAATCTGTTCATCCGCTGGTTTCGGCCGCGATCAGTGATGGCTTGAAACCGCCAGAATCGGGTGAAATGCCGGGACTGGACGGAAATTTATGAGCGACCCCACCGGGACCCGGCCCTTCGCTCCTTTCGAATGGATGCTGTCGCTGCGATACCTGCGGTCGCGGCGCAGGGAAGGATTCATCTCGGTGATTGCCGGGTTTTCCTTCCTCGGCATCATGCTCGGCGTTGCGACGCTGATCATCGTCATGGCGGTGATGAACGGCTTCCGCAAAGAACTGCTCGACAAGATCCTCGGTCTCAATGGGCACCTCTTGGTGCAGCCCTTGGAGTCGCCGCTGACCGACTGGGAGGCGGTGGCGGAACGGATTGCCAATCTTCAGGGCGTGCGTCTCGCCGCTCCGATCGTCGAGGGGCAGGCGTTGGCGTCCTCGCCGTTCAACTCGGCCGGCGTGCTGGTGCGCGGCATCCGCTCGGACGACCTGAACAAGCTGACCTCAGTCGCCAATAATGTGAAGCAGGGCACCTTCGAGGGGTTCGATACCGGCCAGGGGCTCGCCATCGGCCGCCGTCTCTCCGACCAGCTTTCGGTGCGGGCCGGCGACAACATCACGCTGGTGGCGCCCCGCGGCGCCGTGACGCCGATGGGCACGACGCCGCGCATCAAGACCTACAAGGTCGCGGCCGTGTTCGAGATCGGCATGTCGGAATACGACAGCGCCATCGTGTTCATGCCGATGCCCGAGGCGCAGCTCTATTTCAACCGCGCCGGGGACGTGACGGCGATCGAGGTCTACACCAACAATCCCGACCGCATCGACGTCTTTCGCAAGCTGGTCAGCGACGCGGCCAACCGGCCGATCTTCATGATCGACTGGCGCCAGCGCAACGCGACGTTTTTCAATGCGCTGCAGGTCGAACGGAACGTGATGTTCCTGATCCTGACACTGATCATCCTGGTCGCGGCGCTGAACATCATTTCCGGCCTGATCATGCTGGTGAAGGACAAAGGCGGCGACATCGCAATCATGCGCACGATGGGGGCGACGCAAGGGTCGATTATGCGCATCTTTCTGATCACCGGGGCCTCGATCGGCGTGGTGGGCACGGTCGCGGGCTTTCTGCTCGGGCTGGTGGTGTGCCTGAACGTGGAGTCGATCCGCCAGTTCCTGTCCTGGATGACGCGCACCGAGCTGTTCTCGCCCGAGCTTTACTTTCTCTCGCGCCTGCCGGCCGAAATGGACGCGAGCGAGACCACGGCTGTCGTGATGATGGCGCTGATCCTCTCGCTGCTGGCAACGCTCTATCCATCCTGGCGCGCCGCGCGGCTCGATCCGGTCGAGGCGCTGCGTTATGAGTGACCTGCGGCCGGCAGCCAGCGAGAAGGAGCCCGCGGTTTTCCTGCACGCGATCGAGCGGCGCTACCTGCAGGGTGCCGCCACGCTCGACATCCTCAAATCCGCCGAGCTCGCGGTCTGGTCGGGGCAGTCGGTCGCGCTGATCGCGCCCTCCGGAACCGGCAAGTCGACGCTGCTGCATGTCGCGGGCCTGCTCGAGCATCCGGACAGCGGCGAGGTCTATGTCGACGGCACCGCCACCTCGGCACTGTCAGATACCGAGCGCACCCGTATTCGCCGCACCGAGATCGGCTTCGTCTATCAGCAGCACCGGCTGCTACCCGAGTTCTCGGCGGTCGAGAACGTCATGCTGCCGCAGATGATCCGTGGCCTCTCCAAGCGGGAAGCGCGCAAGCGCGCCGATGAGCTGCTCAGCTATCTCGGCCTCGGCGAGCGGCTGGATCATCGCCCATCGCAGCTCTCCGGCGGCGAACAGCAGCGCGTCGCGATCGCGCGTGCGGTCGCCAACGCGCCGCGGATCCTGCTCGCCGACGAGCCGACCGGCAATCTCGATCCGAAAACCGCCGCCCATGTGTTTTCCGCGCTGTCGCAGCTGGTCAGGGCGTCCGGCCTCGCGGCCGTCATTGCCACCCACAACATGGACCTGGCGCAGCGCATGGATCGCCGCGTCACCCTGCAGGACGGCAAGGTCGTCGAGGTGGCTTAAGGCCTCGATGGCGCGTTGAGCGGCGCCGGCTTTGCGAGAATCTCCGCGCCTGCGGTATGGTTGCACTTCCGCTCCCGGACCGGCTAGGATTGAGAGGGCCAACCGATGAAATCTGCAAAGCGACTTACTAAAAAGTCAGCCAAGTCCAAGCCGTTCGCGCAGGCCGCAAGGCCCGCCTCCCGCAAGACCGCGCGCAAGAAGTCCGGGCTTGGGGCGCCCGGGCCGGCACCCGCCGCGGCGCCTGTCATCGGGCAGGTCGCTCTGTTCGCGTTCCCGTTCACGCCGGCGGGCTGGCTCCCGTGCGACGGGCGGCTGATGTCGATCATGCAGAACCAGCAGCTCTTTTCGCTGCTTGGTACGAGCTATGGCGGGAACGGCGAGACGGATTTTGCTTTGCCGCGCCTCAAGCCCGCCAGCGCGCAGGGGCCGGGCTATTTCATCGCCATTCAGGGGTCATATCCGGCGCGCTAGCGGCAATTTCGGTGGGCCGCGGGACTCGCATTGCGTGGCGCCTCGAGATGTTGCGAGTTCGTTAACCGTGCCGCAGTTTGGCGCCCAAATGCACGAAATATCCTCGTTGACTCTGAGAACAAAACGGGATCAATGTTCTCTCTATGTTCTTTAGGGAGATTGTGATGCTCAAGTCAGCCATGGAAGAAATCGCCGCCCTGACCTCGCTTGGTTTGTTCGTCAGCATGATCGCGATCTGGGCGCAGGTTATCGCGGTGCTGTGAGCCGAGTTTGCGCCGACGGGCCAGGGAAAGTGGGCCGCCGCGCGGGCGGCCCAGGGCCAGGAAACGCGGGGCGCGTTTCCTGCGGCCGCCGGTCAGCCTCCGCCGGCCATGAAGTTGCCGGCGCGGTCGAACATGCCGCGCGAGGCCATATACAGTTTGCCGTTGCTCTGGAAGAACACCGTACCGCGCGGCACCGCACGGGCATTGCGCATCATCATGCCCATGCCTCTGTCGGAAACGCGGGTCGACCACATCTTGCCCTGCATATCCATCACGTAGGCGTTGCGCTCGCGCAGGTCCCACGGGCTGGCATCCTGAGCCATTGCGGGCGTTGCCATCAGCAGCACGGTCGCGGCCGCGTACAGAGCGTTCGTTCGGACTGACATGTCATTTCCCCTTGGGGTAGCGCGGCGGCCGGGGTGGCCGCCGCTGGACCGTGCTACGGAAGGGCGCCCGGCGCGGTTTCAGCGGCGGATGGAAATACCGCGGCAAACCGTTGTTTTCGCCTGCGCATCACCGTGATGTGAGCGCGGTCCGTACCCTGCTCACGGTCACGGCACCGCGGATGCCAATAGGAAAGCGGGGGAATGCCGGGCCTTGCCGCCCGAAGGCCTCGACTCTCACCGCCCGCGGCCCCAGGTTCGTGGTCTAGATTCTTGGCTTAAAGGGAATCACGAGGAACCCGTGTCGGACCCCGGCTTCGTGCACTTGCACGTTCATTCGTCCTATTCGCTGCTGGAAGGCGCGATGACGATCAGCAGACTGGCGGAACTGGCCAAGGCCGACCGCCAGCCCGCGCTTGCGCTGACCGACACCGACAACATGTTCGGCGCGCTCGAATTCTCCGACAAGCTTGCCGGCTAAGGTATCCAGCCGATCGTCGGCTGCGCGCTGTGCGTCGATTTCGGCGACCTGGAAGCCCCGCGCCATCCGGGCCATCACGTGAAGCTGCCGCGCCTCGTCCTGCTGGCGGCGAGCGAGCAGGGCTATGCCAATCTGATGCGGCTGACCTCGCACGCCTTTCTCGACACGCCGTCCGATCACGCGCCGCACATCACCCTCTCCATGCTGGAGGCGTCCGCCGCGGGCCTCATCGCGCTGACCGGCGGGCCCGCGGGCCCGCTCGATCTCGCCCTTGGCGCCGGGCAGACCGAGCGTGCGGCGGCGCGCTGCGCCAGGCTCGCGGCCTTGTTCGGCGACCGGCTCTATATCGAGCTGCAGCGTCACGCGCTCGTCGAGGAACGTCAGGTCGAGCCGGGCCTCCTGGACCTTGCCTACACGAACGAGATCGCGATCGTTGCCACCAACGAGCCGTATTACGGCCGGCGCGAGGATTTCGAGGCGCATGATGCGCTGATCTGCATCGCCGAAGGCAAGATCGTCGCCGAGGCGGACCGGCGCCAGCTTTCGCCCGAGCATTACTTCAAGTCGCGCGCCGAGATGGCGGCGCTGTTCGCCGATCTGCCCGAGGCGCTCACCGCCACGGTCGAGATCGCGCAGCGTTGCGCCCACCGGCCGAAGAAGCGCAACCCGATCCTGCCGCGCTTTACCGCGCAGGACGGAACTGGGTTGGACGAAGCGGCCGAGCTGCGCCGCGAGGCCGAGGAGGGGCTGCGGCGCCGCATCGAGACGCTCGGCCTCGCCGCCGGGCAGACCATCGACGATTACCGGGATCGGCTCGCCTTCGAGCTCTCGGTGATCGAGAAGATGCAGTATCCGGGCTACTTTTTGATCGTCGCGGATTTCATCCAGTGGGCGAAACAGCAAGGCATTCCGGTCGGCCCCGGCCGCGGCTCGGGCGCGGGCTCGCTGGTTGCCTACGCGCTCACCATCACGGACCTTGATCCCATCCGTTTCGGCCTCCTGTTCGAGCGCTTTCTCAATCCGGAACGCGTCTCGATGCCGGACTTCGATATCGACTTCTGCCAGGACCGGCGCGGCGAAGTGATCCGCTACGTGCAGCGGCGCTACGGCGGCGACCAGGTCGGGCAGATCATCACTTTCGGAACGCTGCAGGCGCGCGGCGTGCTGCGCGACGTCGGGCGCGTGCTCGAAATGCCGTACGGCCAGGTCGACAAGCTCTGCAAGCTGGTGCCGAACAATCCGGCCGCGCCCGTCACGCTCGCGAAGGCCATCGACGACGAGCCGCGCCTGCAGGCCGAGCGCGACTCGCAGCCGGTAGTCCGGCGCGCCTTCGACATCGCCAAGAAACTCGAGGGCCTGCACCGCCACGCTTCGACCCACGCCGCCGGCATCGTGATCGGCGACCGGCCGCTCGCCGAACTGGTCCCGATGTACCGCGATCCGAAATCGGACATGCCGGTGACCCAGTTCAACATGAAATGGGTCGAGCAGGCCGGTCTGGTGAAGTTCGACTTCCTCGGCCTCAAGACGCTGAGCGTGTTGCAGGCCGCAGTCGAATTGCTCCGGCGGCGCGATATTAATCTCACTCTGCTCGAAATCCCGCTCGACGACGCCAAGAGCTACGAGATGCTGGCGCGTGGCGAGACGGTCGGCGTGTTCCAGGTTGAAGGGCAGGGGATGCGGCGTGCGCTGGTCGACATGCGCCCCGACCGCTTCGAGGACATCATCGCGCTGGTCGCGCTTTATCGCCCGGGTCCGATGGCGAACATCCCGACTTATTGCGCCCGCAAGCACGGCAAGGAGCAGCCGGAATATATCCATCCCAAGCTCGAGCCGATCTTGCGCGAGACCTTCGGGGTCATCGTCTATCAGGAGCAGGTGATGGACGCCGCGCGGCGGCTGTCGGGATACTCGCTCGGCGACGCCGACCTGCTGCGCCGCGCGATGGGCAAGAAGATTCGCTCCGAGATGGACGCGCAGCGCACGCGCTTCGTGTCGGGCGCCGTGGATGAAGGGGTCGAGAAGGATCAGGCCGAGGCGATCTTCGAATTGCTCGCCAAGTTCGCCGACTACGGCTTCAACAAGAGCCACGCGGCGGCCTATGCGCTCGTCGCCTACCAGACCGCCTACATGAAGGCGAACTACCCCGTCGAGTTCCTGGCCGCCTCGATGACCTACGACATGGGCAATACCGACAAGCTGGCCGAGTTCCGCAGCGAGGCGCAGCGGCTCGGCATCAGGGTCGAGCCACCCTCGGTCAATCGCTCCGGCG
>JBBWZU010000192.1:0-2920 GCA_039649225.1 Hyphomicrobiales bacterium
TGCCGACGGCCCCTACCGTTCCATTGTCGTTGAAGGTCGTGATGCTGGAGCATTCGGTCATGCCGTAGCATTCGCGGATCTGCACGCCGAAGCGCTCCTCGAACGGGCGCCAGATCTCGCGCGGGCATCCGCCGCCCCAGGCGATGCGGGCGCCATGCTGGTGATCGAGCGCCGACGGCGGCTGCTTGAGCAGGATTTGCAGGATGCCGCCGAGAAAATGAATGTGCGTCGCGCTACTGGCGCGCACCTGCTGCCAGAAGCGGCTTGCGGAAAAATGCTCGACCAGTGCCAGCGTTACGTCACGCATCAGCGGGAGCGCGATCATCTGCGCGCCGCCGATGTGATAGAGCGGCTCCCACATGAACATGACGTCGCCGGCGCGCACGGCCGACACCAGCGCGACCGCCTCCGCCGACAGGCGCAGCATGCGATGGGACACGAGCACGCCCTTCGGGCGTCCCGTGGTGCCCGACGTGTACATGACGGCAAAGGTCTCGTCGGCCGCGGGCGCCGCCTCGGTCCACGGCGGCGTCTCGTCGTGACCGTTCGCGACGGCCTGCACCATCTCGGTGGTGAAGACCTGCACTCCGTCAAGATTTGCGCCGCTCGCCCCGATCGTTGCCATGAGCGCGGTCTCGGCGATGATCAGTTTTGGCGCGGAGTGATTGAAGATGTAGCCGAGATTCTCGCCGCGGCCCTGCACGTTGATCGGCACCCAGATGGCGCGCGCCTTGGCGATCGCGAACAGCAGCGCCAGCGCGAGCGGGCTGTTGCGGATCATCAGCGCGACCGAATCGCCGGGTTCCAATCCAACTTCGCGCATCCAGAACGCCAGCGCATCCGCTGTTCGGTCGAGTTCGCCAAAAGAGAGCGGCACGCCTTCGACGTGCGCGAAAATACCCGTCGGATTGTCGCGGACGCGGCGCGCAAGCAGCGGCAGGAAGCCGTCGTCGGTGGCAGTCATCATCCGCGGATCGCAGCTTTGTAGCCCGGATGAAGCGAAGCGAAATCCGGGAGCCGTCGAGCCTGTTGCAGCACGTGTCCCGGATTACGCTGACGCTTCATCCGGGCTACGCCTTCCCGCGCGCTTTGCGCCGTGCGGCGCGCTCGGCAAAGAACTTGCGCATCGTCTCCTGCGGCTCGCCCGACTCGTAGGCCTCGGCCTGGATCGCGCCGCCATTTTGGAACGCCTCGTCGAATGCGGCCTGCGTCACCTGGCGAAAGCGGGTCTTGTTCAGCCGCATCGCGATCACGGGTTTAGACGCCAGCATCTCGGCGACTTCCCGCGTCTTGGGCATCACCTCCTCCGGCGT
The DNA here is from genome assembly GCA_039649225.1 of Hyphomicrobiales bacterium. Taxonomy (GTDB): domain Bacteria; phylum Pseudomonadota; class Alphaproteobacteria; order Rhizobiales; family Xanthobacteraceae; genus PALSA-894. Next base: position 1,314 of record JBBWZU010000192.1, read on the forward strand.
CCGCACCAGATAGTTGATCAGTCCGATCGATGCGGCCTCCTCGGCCTCCATCATGCGGCCGGTCAGCGTCAGCTCCATGGTGCGCGCAAGCCCGATGCGCGGCAGCATCAGCATCGGGCCGGTGACGCTCGGGATGCCGGAATTGATCTCGGGCTGGCCCATCCGCACGCCCAAATGACCGACGCGAACATCGGTCAGCATCACGGCCTGAAACGCTGAGCCGGCCGCAACGCCGTTGAGGGCGGCAAGGCACGGCTTATCCAGATTGCGGATCGCATTATAGAAGTCGCGCCAGGACTGGAACCAGTTGGCGCCCTCGCCTCCGGATTGGAATTTCTCGGTCTCTTCCAGGTCCTGGCCGGCGCAGAACGCGCGATCGCCTGCCCCGGTCATGATCACGGCCTTCACCGCCGGATCGCGATTCCAGTCGTTGAGCACGGCGCCGATCTCGGCGCGCATCGGCGTGTCCCAGGCATTCAGCTTCCATGGTTTGTTCAGCGTCACGGTGCCGATGCCGCCGGTGACTTCGGTCATGATGACCGCATTGCTCATGGGGAGAACTCCTTGCGCCTGAAGAAACATATAGAAGGGCGGAGTTTGCGGCTGTCAAATGCGGGATTGAACGATGCTGCATGTTCGGCAAGCATGCGCCTCATCGTCTCGAGGAGCTTTGGCAATCATGAATGGCAGATTGGTGCGTGCGGTTGTGCCGGACGGTCCGCCGTTGCGCATCCGCGTCGATGGCGTGGAGGTGAAAGCCCACACGGGAGACAGCCTTCTGGTTGCCGTGTTGGCGTCGTGCCATGCATTGCGGCGGCATGAATTCAGCAACGAGATGCGCGCCGGCTTCTGCCTGATGGGTGCGTGTCAGGACTGCTGGGTGTGGCTCGCCGATGGAAAGCGCGTGCGCGCCTGCACCACGATCGTCGCCGAAGGCATGCATGTCGTGACAGCCGGAGTACCGGGATTTCCGCAATCATGACGCGCGTTGCCATCGTCGGCGCCGGTCCGGCCGGAATCGCCGCCGCGGACGTCCTCGTGGCGCATGGATTAACCCCGGTCGTGATCGATGAGGGGCTCCGGCCGGGCGGTCAAATCTATCGCCAGCCGCGGCCGGGATTGCGGCTCGACATCGAGGCCGTGCTCGGCGCCGAGGCCGGCAACTACCGGCGTACGCATGCGACGTTCCAGAACCTGAAAGATCGCGTCGACTACCGGCCGCGGACGCTGGCCTGGGCGATCGAGGATCGGACCCTGCATACCGTCCAGGACAACGCTGCCGCGACCGTCGGCTTCGATGCGATCATCCTCGCAACCGGCGCTACTGATCGCACGCTTCCGGTCCAGGGCTGGACCTTGCCCGGCGTCTTCACGCTCGGCGGCGCGCAGGTGCTGCTCAAGGAGCACGGCTGCCTGATCGGCCGGCGCATCGTGTTTTGCGGCAGCTCGCCGCTGCTCTATCTCGCGGCCGAGCAGTACCGACAGATGGGCGCCGAGATTGCGGCGATCCTCGACACGACGCCGCTCGCCGCAAAGGTTGCGGCAGCCGGTGATCTCATGGCGGCGCCCGGCACGTTCTGGCGGGGTCTTGGATACATGGCGGCGCT
>JBBWZU010000195.1:0-2855 GCA_039649225.1 Hyphomicrobiales bacterium
TGAATTTGCTCAAGCTGCTCGACGGCAAGGACGTGCAGGTCGGCGTGATCGATGTGGCCTCCGATGAAATCGAAACGCCCGAGCAGGTCGCCGAGGTGATCGCCGAGGCGATGAAATACGTCGCAAAGGAAAAGATCCTACCGAGCACCAATTGCGGCATGGCGCCGATGCGGCGCGATATCGCGGTGGCGAAGCTGAAGGCACTCGGCCGGGGCGCGGAGCTGGCAAGGACGAGATTCGGGTAATCGCTTTCCCCGCTGGTCCATTCCGGGGCGGCCCACAGAGCCCGGTATCCATAACCACAAGCCTTGCGGCGGCGCGGCGTAAGCCGTGCAATTCTCTCGGTTCTGTGGTTATGGATTCCGGGCTCCCTCGCTTTCGCTCGGGCCCCGGAATGACCAAATCCATGCTCGCCAACACCCCCTCCCTCCCCTCGCCCTACTTCCGCGAGGAGCACGACGCGTTGCGCGCCCAGGTGCGGCGCTTTGTCGAGAGCGAGGTCAAGCCGCACGCGCTGGCCTGGGAGGAGCAGGGCTACGTGCCACGCGAAGTGCTGCGCCGGATGGGCGAGCTTGGCTTTCTCGGCATCCGCTATCCGGCCGAATATGGCGGCTCCGAAATGGACACGCTCGGCTCGATCGTGCTCGCCGAGGAGCTTGGCCGCTCGACCTTCGGCGGCACCGCGATCACCATTTTGGTGCACACCGACATGGCCTCGGTGCACATGGCGAATGGCGGCTCGCCAGCGCAAAAGGCGCGCTGGATGCCGCAGATCATCGCCGGGACCGCGATCACGGCGGTCGCCGTGACCGAGCCGGACGCCGGCTCCGACGTCAAAGGCATTCGCACGACGGCACGCCGCGACGGAGACAGTTACCTGCTCAACGGCGCCAAGATGTTCATCACCAACGGCGTGCACGCCGACATCTATTTCGTCGCCGCCAAGAGCGCGCCCGACGCGCGCCCCTCGCAGGCGATCTCGATGTTCATGGTGGAGAAAGGTACGCCGGGCTTTCGCGTCAGCCGCGCGCTCGACAAGCACGGCTGGCGCTCCTCCGATACGGCCGAGCTCGTGTTCGAGGATTGCCGTATTCCGGCCGATAACCTGCTCGGCAAGGAAGGCCGCGGCTTCTACGCCATCATGAGCAACTTCCAGAACGAGCGCACGGTCATTGGCGCGATGGCGATGGGCGAAGCGCAGGCCGCCCTCGACTTGACGCTCGACTACGTGACGACGCGCAAAGCGTTCGGCACGACGCTGTTCGAGAAACAGGGCATCCGCCAGCGGCTCGCGATGCTTTCGGCGAAAGTCGAAGCCGGTCGCCAGCTTGTGTATCACGCCGCCTTCCTCGATGCGCACGGCGTCGACTGCACGCGCGAAGTCTCGATGGTGAAGGCCTATTGCGGCGAACTGGTCAACGAAGTGATGCACAGCTGCCTGCAGTTTCACGGCGGCATGGGCTTCATGCGCGAAAGTACCATCGAGCGCATGGCGCGCGATGCCCGCGTGCAGGCGATCGGCGGCGGTGCCACCGAGGTGATGCTCGAGGAAGTTGCCAAGCGGCTGAAGCGCTAGCGCCAGAGTCAAAGCACCCGGATGTGACCGGCATCACATCCTTGTGTGCGGGCCACGCCTATCGAACCAGGACGAAGACTTCTGTGTTAGTCTTATCGTCAACAAAGCGGTTCGTGCCGCAAGGAGAACATGCGATGATTCTTACCAAACTGATCGTCGCGGCAGCGGCGCTTTCGTTTGTCGCGATCGGCGCGGCAGACGCGGCAGGCAAACCCAAGCCGCGCAAGATCATGCGCGCCGACGGCGTTGTCGCCTATTTGCCGGCCCCCGTCGTCGGCACGGCGCGGCCGCCCTGGGCCGCCCCATGGGAGTGCTACACCGATGAAGGCTATGGCCGCTTTCGGTCGTGCAGCGCGGGACGCCGGTAACACGCGCCGGGAGCCAGATCGAGAATCGGGCTGGCTCCGGCCAGGAGAAAAGCGATGACGATCAAGATCCTGCTTGCCGCCGTGGCGGCGCTATCCCTCGCCGGCATCGACGGCGCGAATGCCGCCACCAAGCACAAACGCCATCACAAAGTGATGGTGCATCAACCGGCGGGTCTGACCGCGCCGCTCGCGCCCTATTTCACGCGCACTCCCGGCCCGCCCTGGGCCGGCCCGGGTGAATGCTACACCGACGAGGGCTACGGGCGTTACTGGCCCTGCGGCGCCGGCAGGGGCCACGATTAGCCTCGCTGTTCAGGTGGTGAGCTCGCCGAGCAGGTCGCGCAGCACGGTGGCGTGGCTGAGATCGAGTTCCTTGGTGGCGGTGAGCAGCGTCACCGCGCGGCCTTCCACTGCGGCACGCAGTTCGCCCAGCCCCTCGCCTTGCGCCTTGAGTTCCGCGACATAGCGTTTGCGAAATTCGTCGAATTTCTCAGGGTCGTGCCGATACCATTTGCGCAGCGCGTTGCTGGGCGAAAGATGTTTCGGCCAGGCGTCGAGCTTGAGCTTTGATTTTGAAACGCCACGCGGCCACAGCCGGTCGATCAGGATGCGCAGACCGTCGTTCGCGCCGGGCGGATCGTAGACGCGCTTGATCCGGATCGACGCGTTAGTTTTGCGCGCCTTTGTCCCGACGGCTCTTGTCTCAGCCATGCGCTTCCTCGCCGCCTTGGATCTCGCGGCTTTTTTCTTCGCACTCTTCTTGGTCGCGACCTTTGATTTCTGTCCACGCATGCGCTAGCGATCCGCCCGGCCGAACACGTTCATCAACTCGACGATCTTGCGCCGCTGCTGACCTTTGTTGCCCGAGGCGATCGCGCCCTCGACGCAATGCGCGACGTGGTCGCGCAGCA
>JBBWZU010000248.1:0-19884 GCA_039649225.1 Hyphomicrobiales bacterium
CGCTGGCGCCGGCCGCAAGCGTCGACTGGTAACCCGCGCGCTGGCTGATCTGACCGGCCCAGACCGGGATCTGCCGCTCGTCGAAATAATTGCGCGACTGCGTCACCAGCGCGGTTTCCTTCACCTCACGCTTCACAGGCGCCGCATTGATGACCACCGCATAGGGCTTGTCGCGCTCGCGGCAGGCCTTCACGGTCTCGGCGACGGCCGCAAGATCGAAGAAGCCGGGACGCGCCGGAATGATCACCATGGTGGCGACGCGGATCGCCTCCTGCACCACCACCCATGTGGTCGGCGCGGTGTCGATGAAAACATAGTCGGTGCCCTCGATCATCGCGAAGGCGAGCGCACGATCAAGGCCACGCTCGGGTGTCACCAATCGCAGGCCATCTTGCGCGCGGCGCGAATGCCAGAGCGTGAGAGATGCCTGCGGGTCCGCGTCGATGACCAGCACGCGCTTGCCAAGCACATGCGCCTGAGCGGCAAGTTGCGCTGTGAGCGTGCTCTTGCCGGCGCCGCCCTTGCGGGAAGCCAATGTGATGACATTCATGAGAGCCAGTGCCTCGTCTGGTTGGCTTGCGCGAACCTGGGGCCATTATGGTTAATGGAAGGTGAATACGCGTTCCCGCCGTGATCTTGCCGTCGATTTGCATATTTTTGCAGCGGCGGGAACGACAGCAGGCTGAGTGAACGACCGGGTTCAACCTTGCTCAGCTGGGCGCGTGCATCACGTTCCCGTCATTAAGCACGCGCATCGGCGGCCGTTCCGTTTGGGAACAAATCCCGCCATAAATGGTCACTAGATAGCGATTGTCGTAATCGGGAACGGGTTCCATGCCGCGTAACAGTGTTGTTCTTGCCGCGCTCGTCGCAGGCGCGTTTTCCGTGTCCGCGGCAGATGCGGCGGTGCTTGTCACCGTCGACAAGTCGATCCAGCAGATGACGGTCGAGGTGGACGGCCGGCCGCTCTATCAATGGCCGGTCTCGACCGGCAAGGCGGGCAACTACGAAACGCCGAGCGGCAAGTACAAAGCCTTCCGGATGGAGCGCGATCACTTCTCCAAGGAGTGGGACGACGCGCCGATGCCGTTCTCGATCTTCTTCACGCAAAAGGGTCACGCGATCCACGGCAGCAACGAAACCAAACGCCTCGGCACCCCGGCCTCGCACGGTTGCGTGCGGCTCCTGCCGGCCAATGCCGAGAAGCTGTTCGCGCTGGTCGAGAAAGAGGGCGTGCTCAACACCACGGTCGTGCTCACCGGCGTCACACCATCGAGCGCGCCGGCTGTCGCCCGCCGCGGCGTTCTGCCACGCCCGAGCGATGCCGATCAGGATGACGAGCAGCAGCCGCAGCAGTACGCGCAGCCGCAATATGGACAGCAGCAGTACGCGCAGCCGCAATATCAGCAACCGCAATACGCACAGCCGCAGTATCAGCAACCACAATATGCGCAGCCGCAATATGGCCGGCCGTGGGGAAACCCGAACTATTATGCGCAGCAGCAACAGCAGCCGCAGTACGTGGCGCCGCAGCCGCAATATCAATCGCAGCCGCGCTACGCCGAGCCGACGCCGGTCCAGGGCAATCGCTATCGCGACCCTTACTCTCGCGATCCCTATGGCGATCTGCCGCCTCCGCCGCGCCCCAGGACCCTGTTCCCATTTTGAGGACTGATAGCGCCTGACCGCCGGCCGGCGCCGCCGGAATCTGCTGCCTCAATCTCGCTGGAGTCGCGCCGGATATTGGTCGTAGCCTTAACGGCACTACGGCGACGGGGCGCATGGGTTCAGTCGGAAATGGCAGGTTCGGACAATGTGCCGCCGTCGTGGCGGCCGTTGTCATCGCGGCTGTCGGTTTGGGTACGAGCAGCCCCAGCCACGCCCAGCTCCCCGACCTCGGCGTTCTGAACAAGCTCAAGAATCCGAAAAAGCCGCCGGCCGGCAAGGCACCGGTGCAGGTTCCAAAGGGCGTCGTCGGTGTCCCGGGCGCCAAGGGACCGATCGGCGTGCCGCTGCGCCCCGGATTTGCCAATCGTCCAGGCGTCGGTGTCCCAAATGCCGCCACGCTGCCGAACGGGCGCATGCCGAACGGCTTGCCAAACAATGCACGCATCAATCCGGCGATCCCAAATACCAAGACCGGGATCGCGCCCGGGCTGAATGCGAAAGCCGGAGGCCCGCCGGCCCTCAACGCAAAGGCAGGCGCGCCGCTTAGCTTGAACGCAAAAGGTGGTCCGGCGGGCCTGAATGCCAAAGCCGGTCCGGCGGCGCTGAATTCCAAAACCGGCGCCGTCGCCCCGAATGCCAAAGGCATCGGCAGCACGCCGGGCGCGCGCGGCGCGACCCTTCCCAACACGAAGTCCGCGAATGCCGGTCCCGCCAACGCGCGCTTCGGCAACATTCGCCCCGGGCCTCAAGCGCGCGGCAATGTCGGGCCCGGCAGCCGGGGCTTTACCAACCGCGATCCGCGCATGCGCGCCGTCAATGCGGCAACGCCGCAGCTGCGGCAGGTGCAGCGCGTCGCCCATCGCGCGGAACTGTTCGCGGCACGGCGCTTGTTGCCGACGCGTCCCCTGCCTGGCGAACGCAATTTCACCGGCGTGCCGCCGGCCAATGAGACGCGGTTCGTCACGACCGAGATGATCTGCCAATGGGGTCCGAACATCACGCCGCAGCGGATCGACGAAATTGCACGCCGGCACAACCTCACAATCATCGCGACCGAACAATCCGCCCTGACCGGCGGAACGCTGGTCCAATTCCGCATCGGCGGCGGCCGCGCCACCTCCGAGGTCGTGCGCGCGATGGAGGCTGAGCAGATCGTCTCGCAGCCCAACTACGTCTACGTGCTCAATCAAGATCAGGCGGCGCCCGCCGAGCAAGCGGCAGGCGAAACCGGAGCTGCCGAAACCGCCGCGGCGAACTCCAAATCCGGCGAGTCGGAACAATATGTCGCCAACAAGCTGCGGCTTGCCGAGGCACACAAGATCGCGACCGGCAAGGGCGTGCTGGTCGCGGTCATCGACTCGCAGGTCGACGGCGCCCATCCCGAGCTTGCCGACACGGTGGCGGCGACGTTCGATGCCGTCGGGCAAACCGACAAGCCGCACCCCCATGGCACCGGCATGACGAGCGCGATCGTCTCGGGCGCCCGCCTGATGGGGGTCGCGCCGGATGCCAAGGCGCTCACGGTCCATGCCTTCAGCACCGGCACGCAGCAATCACCGCAGGCGACGACCCGCCACATCGTCGCCGGGCTCGAATGGGCGATGGCCCAAGGCGCGCGCGTCATCAATATGAGCTTTGCCGGGCCGTTTGACCCGATGCTGGCGCTGGCGATGAAAAATGCGTCGGCCAAGGGCGCGATCCTGATCGCGGCGGTCGGCAATGCGGGGCCGAAATCGCCGCCACTCTATCCGGCCGCGGACCCGCATGTGATCGGCGTGACGGCGACCGATGAAAACGACAAGCTCTACAAAGGCGCCAATCGCGGCGCGCAGGTCGCAGTGGCCTCTCCGGGCGTCGACGTCATCGTGGCAGCACCGGCCGACGCCTATCAGCTCACCACCGGCACGTCGGTCGCGGCCGCTCATGTCAGCGGCGTCGTTGCCTTGATGCTGGAGAAGCATCCCGATGTCGATGCCCAAACTGTACTCGAGGTGCTCACCGCGAGTGCAACGCGCCTCGGCGCGAACAAGCGCAACGAAGAACTCGGCTGGGGGCTGATCGATCCGCTCGCCGCATTGGCGGAACTCGAAGGGCGGCTCGCCGACACCAAAGTGGCCGGCAACACGCCGGCTCCGGCGACCGCCGCCGCAACACCGGCCGCCGCGCGTTCGCCCGCGATGGCGCCTGCCGCTGCCGCCGCCAAGCCGGCTCTGCCGCGGCCCGGCATCTACGTTCCAAAGCAGTAAGAGCCGCGTGCGATGCGTGGAAGCTGTGGAGCCGCACCGGCTCTTGATGGCGCATCGGTTGACCGCGCGCGCCGCCACGGGCTAGGAGTCGCGGCAAGCAGAATCGAATTGATTTCAAGGCATGCCTGTCCGCAAGTCGCGCAAAGCCAATGGTAAAGCTAATGGCCACGCCCTCGGCAAAGCCAATGGCGCGATCGTCTATCCGTTTCGCGTCGGCCGCTCACGCACCGGCCTTGGCATTTTCGCCACCGCGCCGATCAAGAAGGGCAAGTTCATCGTCGAATACGTCGGCCCGCTCCTGAGCAACGAAGAGTGCGAGACGATCGAGAACAAGTATCTGTTCGAGGTGAACGCGCGCTGGACCATCGACGGCTCCTCGCGCCAGAACGTTGCCCGCTACATCAATCATTCCTGCCGCGGCAATGCCGACGTCTACATCAACGACCATCGCATCAAGATCCGCGCCATCAAGAACATCGAACCGGGCCAGGAAATCACCTACGATTACGGCAAGGATCACTTCAACGCCTACATCAAGCCGCACGGCTGCAAATGCGACAAGTGCCTGGCCAAACGCGCGAAAGAGCGTGCCGAGGCGCGCGCCGCTAACGCACGGAAGAAGAAGCGGCTGGCGCGGAAGCCTGCTCAGCCGGCGGCGGGACGTTCGCAATCTCCGCAATGAGCTTCTTCAGGATCGCGTCCGCGAAAGTCTCGTAGCTTTTCGCCGCGATCATGAATGCGCCGGGCCCGCCGATCACGTTCTGCTCGTAGTAGTGGTCGAGGTCCGGCTCCAACGTCAGGATCGGCAGCCCGTTGATGCCGACGCCGGCGCGCACGGCTTCGTCGCGCGCCGCAGAGGGCGCGCGGCCGCGATTGTTCGCCCCATCACCCGAAATGTCGACGACGCGCCGCGCGGCCTTGTAGGGATTGTCGAACAGCAGCGCCATTGCGGTGTCGATCGCACCCGAGATCGAGGTTCCGCCGCTAAACAGCACGCGCGGCGACCGCGCAATCGCGTCGGCAAGGCCATTCGCCGAGGCCGTGTCGGAAATTCGCGTCCACGGCACCGCCGTCACCTGCTGGGCCGGGCCGGTCCATTGCATCATGATGACAGCGATGGACTGCGTCGGCCCCGACTGGATCGCCGCGACCACGCGCGGATGGCGGAACGCCGCCGCATAGCCCTGCTTCTGCAGTTCGAAACGCGTCTGGTCGACGCTGCCCGAAGCGTCCACCGCGAGCACGAGCGCGAGATCGACCGCGTTGGATTGCGAAAGGGCGGATGACGACAGCCAAAGGGCGAGAACGAGCGCGGCGCCGACACCTCGAACCATCCACATGCTCAGCCCGTCATCGGGGCTCGCCGCGGCCCGAAGGCTAGGCGCGCCCGGGATCCATCAACGCGGCAGACGCATGGGAACACAGGATGCGACGCGGCGCCTCAATAAAATGACGCAAGCCGGTGATTGACTCGCGGACCAAGACCCGCCGTGACGGCAAAAAAAGCTACGCCGCGACCCGGTGCATCGCGAGCCCCGCATAGGCGCCGTGGATTGCCTTCACGGAGCGGTCGATCGCCGACCACAAGGCGCTGATCTCGGCGGCGGCCGGCGACTCGCTGTCGTATTCCTTTGCGCCCTCGCCGTATTCGAGCGACATCGAGTAGATCGTGCGGTGCGTGATCTGGCCGGCCCAGACCGGCACGTTCAGGCCGGCGAGCACTTCGCGCACCTGGGTGACAAACGGCGACTCGGTATTATCGCGGCGCGGCGGGACCGCATTGATGACCAGCGCGAACGGTTTCTTGGACTGGCGCGCGAAATCGATGGTTTCCTTGACGGCGGCAAGGTCGAACACCGCGAGCCGCACCGGGATTACCACCAGCGTCGCCTCGCTGATCGCATCGGTCACGGCGCCCGACATGTTCGGCGGCGTATCGACAAAGGCCCACTCCACCCCGTCGGCGCGCGCCTGGGCGACGGTTTCCTTGATGCCGCGGATACCGCTGCGCAATTGCGGCTCGGCGGTGCCGCGCAGCTTGTGCCAGAGCGAGATCGAGCCCTGCGGATCGGCATCGATCAGCATGCAGCGGCGCGAGGGCCGGTTCGCGTGCGCCGCAAGATGCGCGGTCAGCGTACTTTTGCCAGAACCGCCCTTGCGTGAGGCGAAAACGATGACGTTCATGCGCGCTGCCCTGATTCGCGTGATTTGGTTGAATCTAGCATGACCCTTGATTCGGCCCTAAGGGGTATCGATGAGTATTCTGATCCGTGTGACTCGCCCATGAACAATCCGCCCGATACCTCCCTGGTCCGTCTGGTTTGCGACGAGACGACCGCCAAGCGGCTCTCCGACCTGCTGCCGGAAAGTCTCGCGGACATCGCGGCGGCCGTCGCGGCGTTCGAGGGGACGGACGGGCAATGGAATGTGGAAGTGCATTTCGAGGCACCGCCCGACGAGGCGGCGGTGCGGTCCCTGGTCCGCGACGCCGCCGGAAGCGACCTCAAGCTCGTGTTTGAAACGGTCGCCGCCAAGGACTGGGTCGCGGCAAGCCTTGCCGGCCTGAAACCCGTGGCCGCCGGCCGCTTTACGGTGCATGGCGAGCATGACCGCGCGGCCATCGCGCCGAACCGGATCGGCATCGAGATCGAGGCGGCGCTGGCCTTCGGCACCGGCCATCACGGCACCACGCGCGGCTGCCTGCTGGCGCTGGATCGGCTTGCCAAGATGAAGAGGCCGCGCCGGATACTGGACGTCGGCACCGGAACGGGTGTGCTGGCGATCGCCGCCGCCAAGGCGCTGCGCTGCCCGGTGCTGGCGAGCGATATCGACCCGGAAGCCGTGCGCATTGCGCGCGAGAACGCGCGACTTAACCGCGCATCCCCCTTCGTCACCTGCGTGCACGCAGCCGGCCTTGCCGACCGCCGCTTTCAGGCGCGCGCGCCGTTCGACCTGATCCTGGCGAATATCCTGCTGGCGCCGCTGACGCGGCTCGCGCAGCCGATGCGCCGCCTGCTGGCGCCGGGCGCGCACGTCATTCTGTCAGGGCTGCTGGCGAGCCAAGAGAACGCGGCGCTCGCCGCCTATCGGCCGCACGGTTTTGTGCTCAAGGCGCGCATCCCGCTCGGCGAGTGGGTTACGCTCGTGCTTGACGCGCGCAGCTAGTGCCGCGTCTGATATTTCCGCCAGCGCTCCGGGATGAGCGCGATCAAAAGAGTCAGCACCACGGATGCTCCCTTAACGCACCAGGCGGCCGTCGCTCGTGAACGCCGAGCCGGCCTTTTCCGGGCTGTTCTCCGGCAGCAGATGACGGTGCATCGCAAGCTCGCGCGTCGCCTGACGCATCCGCGCCTCGACCATCGCGTCGAAGAAGCGGGCGAGCAGGCTCTTGCCCGAAGCGGCCTTAGTGAAAGACTTGGCTTCGCTGGAAGACTTGGCGTCGGTCAACGGACCGGAATAGCGCAGCGTGGCGGCGGACATGGAATTCTCCTGGTCTCTGGACCGTCAGGTGCCGATGAATCGGCCCCAACTTGTTGCAATGCAACATATTGGTTCGCGCACCGCAGCAGTACCGACCAAAGTGCATGGCTCTCTCGCTAAATCATCATGAACACGTAAGAATCTGGAAAGTTTTGAAGCAGCCCGGTTGATCGATTCGCGGGCACGGGACATAATATTGCTGCGTTGCACACAATTGCGTCCGAATGCGTCTTGCAGGGGACCGTTTTCATGGCAGGCGTCGTGTGCCCGCCGGTTGCCGCTCCCTTGAGTGCTCAATAGATTGCCAACCATGTTCGAAGCTCGCTTCCAGACATTCGAGGATTCGACCGAGCGCGCCGCCAGCGCGGCCCGGATAGCGGCGCTGCGCGCCGAGCTGAAGCGGCGCAGGCTCGATGGCTTCATCGTGCCGCGCGCCGACCGGCATCAGGGCGAATACGTGCCGGCGTCCGACGCGCGGCTGACATGGCTGACCGGTTTCACCGGTTCGGCCGGAGCCGCGATCGTGCTCGCCGATCGCGCCGTGATCTTCGTCGACGGGCGTTATGTGCTGCAGGTGCGCGACCAGGTCGACACCAACGTCTTCGCCGTCGAGCATCTGGTCGACAATCCGCCGGAGAAATGGCTGGAGACGCACCTGCCGGCGGGCGCGCGCTTTGGCTATGACCCATGGCTGCACTCCGCGGACCATGCGGAGCGGTTTTCCAAGGCGGCGGCGGCGGCCGGCGCCATATTGGTACCGGTCGACTCCAACCCGCTCGATGCCGTATGGACCGACCGCCCTGCTCCGCCGCTTGGTCCGGTTACGGTGCGGGAACTGAAATTCGCCGGTGAAACCTCGGCAGACAAGCTCGCCCGCGTCCGCTCCGAGATCGCCCAACTCAAAGCCGACACGCTGATCGTCTCCGACGCGCACAATGTCGCGTGGACCTTCAACATCCGCGGATCCGACGTCGCGCACACGCCGCTGCCATTGGCCTTCGCCAGCATCCCGCGCGAGGGACGCCCCTCGATCTATATCGACGGCCGCAAGCTCTCGAACCAGACGCGCGACTATCTCGAAACGCTCGCCAATGTACGCGAGCCGAATGCGTTCGACGCCGATTTGAAAGCGCTCGGTGCCGCGAAGGCGGCCGTGCGGGTCGATTCCTCGACCGGCGCGGATGCGATCTCGCGATTGATCGGCGAAGCTGGCGGCAGCGTCATGCGCGGCGCCGATCCGATCACGCTGTTGAAGTCGGTCAAGAACGCGACCGAGATCGCCGGCACCCGCGCCGCCCATGCGCGCGATGGCGCCGCGGTCGCGAATTTTCTCGCCTGGTTCGACCGTGAGGCCCCGGGCGGCAAACTGACGGAAATCGACGCCGTCACGGCGCTGGAAACCTTCCGCCGCGACACCGGCCTGTTGAAAGAAGTCTCGTTCCCGACCATCTCGGGCGCCGGGCCGAACGGCGCGATCGTGCATTACCGCGTGACCCGGCCGACCAATCGCAGAATTGAACGCGACGAGCTGTTTCTGCTCGACAGCGGCGCCCAGTATGAGGATGGCACCACCGACATCACCCGCACGATTCTGGTCGGAACGCCAACGGCCGAGATGCGCGATCGTTTCACCCGCGTCCTGAAGGGGCACATCGCGCTCGCCCGCGCGGTATTTCCCGACGGCATCACGGGCGCGCAGCTCGATCCGTTCGCGCGCCAGCATTTGTGGGAAGCCGGCATCGACTTCGACCACGGCACCGGCCACGGCGTCGGCAGCTATCTGTCGGTGCATGAGGGGCCGGCGAGCATTTCCAAGCGCGGCACCGCGGTCGCGCTCAAGCGCGGCATGATCCTGTCGAACGAGCCGGGCTATTATAAAGAAGGCGCCTTTGGCATCCGCATCGAGAACCTGGTGCTGGTGGTCGAGACGACGGTCGCGGGAGCCGAAAAGCCGGTCAACACGTTCGAGACGCTGACGCTGGCACCGATCGACGTTCGGCTGGTCGAGCCCGCGCTGATGACGGCGCAGGAGATCGCCTGGCTCGACGCCTATCATGCGCGCGTCGCAAAGGAGCTGGCGCCGCTGGTCTTGGCCGACACGCGCACCTGGCTCGCCGAAGCAACGCGGCCGCTTCGTGCTTGATCCGGAACGGGCGCAGGCTCAGCACGTCGTAAGTTCCGACGGCGGCCATCCGTGGCGGCTGCTCGCGCTGCTGATCGCCATGACGTCGATCGGCCCGCTGTCGCTCAACATCCTGACGCCGGCAATGCCCGGCATGATCGTGAGCCTGGGCGCGGACGCCGGCGTCGTGCAGCTGACGCTCTCGCTCTATCTTGCCGGCATGGCGATCTCGCAGCTCGTGCTGGGGCCGCTGTCGGACCGCTTCGGCCGCCGCCCGGTGATGCTCGCCGGGCTCGCGCTCACCGTGGTGGCGAGCTTCGCGGCGCTCGCGACCACCTCGATCGCGGGGCTCATCGTCTCGCGCACCATCCAGGCATTCGGCGCAACCGCCGGCATCGTGATCGGCCGCGCCGTCATCCGCGACCTCTACGACCGCGACCGCGCCGCCTCGATGATCGGCTGGGTCACCATGGCAATGGTGGTCGCCCCGATGATCGCGCCCTTGATCGGCGGCGCGCTCGACACTGCTTTCGGCTGGCACGCGATCGTCCTCTTCCTCGGCCTGTTTTCCGCCGTGATCCTGGCCTGGACGGCGATCGGGCTGCGCGAGACGCATGCAACGCCGAGCGGCGAAGGCTTTGCGCGTTTCTTATCCGATGCCGCAATGCTGCTCGGCGACCGCGGATTCAACGGCTACATGCTGGTCGCGGCGTTCAACTCGGCGATGTTCTTTGCGTTCATCGGCGGCGCGCCGCACGTGGTCGTGACCATCATGCGTCGCTCGTCAGCCGAATACGGCATCTGGTTCGCGGTCGTCTCGGTCGCCTACATGGCAGGCAACTTCGCCGCCGGCCGCTGGTCGGCGCAATACGGCGTCGACGCGATGGTCCGGCGCGGCGTCGTCATCACCTCGGCCGGCGCGGCAATCGGGATGGCGCTGATCCTGCTTCAGCCATCCGGCGGGCCGATCATCATTATGACGCCGCAGTTCATCATTGCGTTCGCGTCCGGCTTCATGCTGCCAAACGCCATTGCGGGCGCGGTCAGCGTGCGCCCGCAGGCGGCGGGGACTGCCGCCGGGATCACCGGCTTCATGCAGATGGGGCTCGGCGCCCTGGTCGCGCAACTTGTCGGCCACCTGATCGCGGGCGCCACGACGGCACTGCCGCTGGAGCTCATCGTGCTGGTGCTCGCCGCATGTGCGATGGCGGCGCTGGTGATGATCCGGAAGTAACGTGTGTCCCGCGCAAGGGCGCAGCATGAGCCCCGCGTCGCGAGGGCGCCAGCCGTCAGTCGCACGGACTGAGCGCGGTTGTTGCGGGCAGAACACAGAAAGCTAAGCTTGCCGTCACGATGATATTCGTGCGATGCCGCGATCCGCTGCCTGGGGCGCGCGAACCCGGGGGGAGCATGGCGATAAATGCAATTTCACGACCGCGAATACGAGGTCTATGCGATCCTGGGAAGTCCGGCGGCATCGCCTCCATGGGTGCATTCGACCTGGGTCGAGGTGTCTGCAGCGCTTGATCCGCTCATGCAAACGGCTCGGGACCGGCCTGCAGTCCGGTCGGATCAACTAAGACCCAAACCGGGTTCTCCGAACCAAAGAGCGATTTCCTTCGGCCGCATTGGATGGAACGAGCTTGGCGCCAGGAAATGGACTCACAAAGAGGACGGCCAGCTTCTGTCCGGCGATCGGGCCGAGTTCATGACATCCGAAGCCTGGGCGCCGTCCTGGAATGTGTGCGAGCGCGATGGTCTTGCTCCGGACGTCTACTTCGTGGTGAAAAGCCAATCCGATTTCCCCACGCTCAATTTCAGCTCGACTTGTATCCTGGCGTCCGCTTCCGACCTGGGCTCGGAGAGCACCGCGCAAGCGCGACGAAGTGCCGAGGCCATCGCAACCGTTCTCCAGGCTGCGGCGCGAGGATACTGTGTCCGACCGTGGGGGCGCACAATCGAGGGCTCTACATCTTACAGCAACGCGATCAACGACCTCTTTATCGTCGGCCTTTTCAAGCCCGGCCCTCTGGACGGCGAACGGGTATCGCTCTCGATATTCAAAGACACCTGGGCTTCGTTCTAGATTGATTGTCGTATATCCAGCTCGGCGACGGGTATAGGACACGGGGCACGGGATTGAGACGCCAGCAACCTACTTCTTTCCCACCAGCTCGAACCACTCGTCCTCTGTCATCACCGTGACGCCGGCCTCGCGTGCCTTGTCGAGCTTGGAGCCCGCCCCCGGCCCCGCCACCACATAGTCGGTCTTTTTCGACACCGAGCCGGAAGTTTTCGCGCCGAGCCGCTCGGCCATCGCCTTGGCCTCATCGCGCGTCATCTTCTCGAGCGAGCCGGTGAACACGACGGTCTTGCCGGCAACCACCGTATTGCTGGCGGGCTTCTCGGCCTCGAGGATCTTCACCTCTTTGGTGAGACGCTCGACGATGCCGAGATTGTGCTTCTCCTTGAAGTAGGCGGCGAGCGCATCGATCACCGTGTCGCCGATCTGGTCGAGCGCATCCATCTCGGCACGCACTTCCTCATCGCCCTTCGCAACGGCAAGCGCGGCGTCGTGGAACGCCTGCCATGTGCCATAGCCGCGCGCGAGCGCGCGTGCCGTCGTCTCGCCGACATGGCGGATGCCAAGCGCGTAGATGAAGCGTTCGAGCGAAATCTCGCGCCGCTCGCGGATCGCCGCGAACAAATTGCGCACCGAGGTCTCGCCGTAACCCTCGATCCCTTCGAGCTTGAGCTTGTCGTTGCGTTTCTCCAGCGTGAAGATGTCAGCGGGCTCCTTCAGCCAACCTTCTTCAAAGAAATACGCGATCTGCTTCTCGCCGAGGCCCTCGATGTCGAAAGCGCGGCGCGAAACGAAATGCCGCAGATGCTCGGTTTTCTGATGCGGGCAGGCGAACTCGCCCGAGCAGCGGAAGCGCACGCCCTCCTCGCCCGCCGAATTGATCTCGCGCACGACCGGCGTCTTGAGCGGACACGGGCATGTCTTGGGGAACGCATATTCCTTGGCGCCCTTCGGCCGCTTTTCCAGCACGACACCGAGCACCTGCGGAATCACGTCCCCGGCACGCTGGATGATCACCGTATCGCCGATCCGCACATCGAGCCGGGCGATCTCGTCGGCATTGTGCAGCGTGGCGTTCTGCACGATCACGCCGCCGACGCCGACCGGCTCGAGCTTGGCCACCGGCGTCAGCGCGCCGGTGCGGCCGACCTGGATCTCGATATCATTCAGCACGGTCGTCGCCTGCTCGGCGGGAAACTTGTGCGCGATCGCCCAGCGCGGCGAGCGCGAGACGAAGCCGAGCCGCTCCTGCCAGTCGAGCCGGTCGACTTTGTAGACGACGCCGTCGATGTCGTAGTCGAGCGCGCCGCGCTTCAACCCGATGTCGTGATGGAACGCGAGCATCTCTTCGGCGGAGTGGCACAGCTTGAAGATCGGGCTTGAGTAAAAGCCGCAGCGCTCCAGCCACTTGACCATGCCGGACTGCGTGTCGGCCGGCATCTCGCTCATCTGTCCCCACGCATAGGCAAAGAAGCGCAGCGGCCGCGCGGCGGTGATGGTCGGGTCCTTCTGGCGCAGCGAACCAGCCGCGGTGTTGCGCGGGTTGACGTAGAGCTCGGCGCCAGCCGCCTTCTGGCGCTCGTTGAGCGCGAGAAAATCGGCCTTGGTCATGTAGACCTCGCCGCGCACCTCGGCGATCGCTGGGATGGCCTTGCCCTTGAGCTTGTGCGGCACGTCTTTCAGCGTCTTGATGTTGGCCGTGACGTCCTCGCCCTCCGCGCCGTCGCCGCGCGTCGCCGCCTTGATCAGTTCGCCATTCTCGTAGCGCAGCGACATCGAGAGGCCGTCGATCTTCGGCTCGGCCGTGATCGCGAGCGGCTCGTCGGCGCTCAATTTGAGGAAGCGGCGGATGCGCTCGACGAACTTCGTCACGTCCTCTTCGGAAAATGCGTTGTCGAGCGAGAGCATCGGCACGGCATGCCGTATCTTGGGGAACCGGCCGGTCGGCGCGACACCGACTTTCAGCGTGAGGCTGTCGAGGGTGCGCAGATCGGGAAAGCGCTGCTCGATCTCACCGTAGCGTTTGCGTAAGCCGTCGTATTCGGCATCCGTGACGGTCGGCGCATCGTCCGCATAATAGCGCTTGTCGTGCGCGCTGATCTCGGCATGCAGCCGCGCATGCTCGGCCTTGGCCTGCTTTTCGCTCAGGTCTGCGACCGCGATCTTGGTGACGTCTTTGGCCATGCTTCTTCCGTCATTCCGGGGCGCGGGCACGGCCCGCGAGGTCGGAATCCATAACCACGAACCTATCGCGTAGCGCTCTCATAGAGATCATCCCAATTTGGATTGTCTCGCTCAATCAGATTGATCTTCCATTCGCGTCGCCACTTTTTAAGTTCTTTCTCTCGTTCGATCGCAGAGGCCGGATCGTCCTGGCCTTTCGTACCAGACGAGACGATTCACATTATATCGAGAGGTAAAGCCTTTGATGATCTTGTTCTTGTGCTGATAGATGCGACGAACGAGGTCGTTTGTCACTCCGATGTAGAGCGTGCCATGCTTGCCGCTCGCCAGGATATAGACCCAGTACATCTTTGCGGTCTGTGGTTATGGAGTCCGGGCTCGCGCCTCCGGCGCGCCCCGGAATGACAGGAAACTATTCCGCCGCCTTGATCAGCCGCTCGGCGGCCTTGCGGGCTTCGTCGGTGATTTCGGCGCCGGCGAGCATGCGGGCGATCTCCTCGCGCCGCCGGTCGGCCGCGACTTCGGTGACGCTGGTTGCGACGCGTTTTCCCCGCGCCAGCGTATCCTTGCTGATGACGTAGTGCTTGTCGGCGCGCGCCGCGACCTGCGGGGCATGCGTGACGCAGACAACCTGCACCTTCGCGGCGAGGCGCGCCAGCCGCGCGCCGATCGCGTCCGCGACCGCCCCGCCGACCCCGGTGTCGATCTCGTCGAACACCAACGTGGGCGCCGAGCCGCGATCCGCCAGCACGACCTTGAGCGCCAGCAGAAAGCGCGCCAGCTCGCCGCCACTGGCGACTTTCATCAACGGACCCGGCCGCGTGCCCGGATTGGTCTCGACCCAGAACTCGATGCGGTCGATGCCGTCCGGCCCGCCCTCGCCGGTCTCGATATGGGTAAAGAAGCGCGCGCGCTCGAGCTTGAGCGGCTTGAGCTCGGCCGTCACGGACTTGTCGAGTTTCGCCGCCGCCTTCTTGCGTCCGGCCGAGAGCGCCTCGGCGGCCTTGCGGTAGTTCGCCTCCGCCTCGCGCGCGGCCTTTTCCAGGCGCCCGAGGTCTTTCTCGCCGGCATCGAGCGCCGCCAGGTCCGCGGCGTGGCGCGCGTTCAGCGCGGCGAGATTGTCGACCGGCACATTGTATTTTCGCCCCGCCGCGCGCAGCGCGAACAGCCGTTCCTCGATGCGGTCGAGTTCGCGCGGATCGTGGTTCGCCGCGCGTAGCGCAGCATCAAGATGCGCGCGCGCCTCGTCGAGCGCGGTCAGCGCCGCATCGAGCGCCTTGACGGCCGGCTCGACCAGTTCCGGCGATTGCATCCGGCGACGATCGAGACGGCGCATGGCCGACGACAATGCCGAAATCGGCGACTTGTCGCCCGCGACCGCATCATGCGCGTCGCGCAGGTCCTCGGCGATCTTGTCGAACTGCATCATCGCGGTGCGTTTTTCAGCCAGCGCCGACTCTTCGCCGGTCTCGGGCTTGAGGCGGGTGAGTTCCTCGACCGCGTGACGCAGCCAGTCGGCCTCGCGCCGCGCCTGTTCGACGCGCGCGCGATGGCTCGCGACCGCTTCCTCGGCGGTGCGGCGCTCGGCCCAGAGCCGCGCGACCGCGGCGGCATCGGCCTCGAGGCCCGCATAGGCGTCGAGCAATTGGCGGTGCGACGCGACATCGACCAGCGCACGATCGTCATGCTGGCCATGGATCTCCACCAGCGCCGACCCGAGGCTTTTGAGCACCTGCACGCTCACCGGCTCGTCATTGACGAAGGCGCGCGTGCGCCCGTCCGCGAGCTGCACGCGGCGCAGAATCAGGCCGTCTTGCGTATCGATGCCGGTGCCGGCGATGAGTGCGACCGCCGGGTGGTCCGGCTCGATGTCGAAGGCCGCCGTGACCTGCCCCTGCTCGGCCCCATGGCGCACCAGGCTCGCGTCACCGCGCCCGCCGAGCGCGAGCGCGAACGCATCGAGCAGGATCGACTTGCCGGCACCGGTCTCGCCGGTAAGCACCGAGAGGCCGGCGGCGCAATCAATGTCGAGCCGTTCGATCAGGACGATATCGCGGATCGAGAGCCGGGAGAGCATGGGAGCGGCAATCCAAATTCACACACGTCATGCCCGCCCCTATGGCCGGACATCCACGTCTTGATTCGACGCCATCATTAAAGACGTGGATGGCCGGGACAAGTGTCCCGGCCGTGACGTAATCTATGGTTCGCGTCGATTGCCGCCAGAGGCGAAAAATCAGCCCGGACGGCCGGGGCTCTCGCCTAATCCCAGCCCGACCTTCTTGAAGGCCTTGCTGATCCAGGAGCCGCTGTTTTCGCTCGGTTCCAGCCCACCGCCCTTCACCAGACCGTAGGCGTCCTTGTACCAGGGACTGTCGGGAAAGTTATGCCCGAGCACCGCGGCGGCGGTCTGCGCCTCGGCGACGATGCCGAGCGACATGTAGGTCTCGGTCAGGCGCATCAGCGCCTCCTCGACATGGCGCGTGGTCTGGTATTGCGTGATCACGACCTTGAAGCGGTTGATGGCCGCGATGTAATCGCGCCGCTTCTGATAATAACGCGCCGTATCCATTTCCTTGCCGGCGAGCTGATCGCGCGCGATCTCCAGCTTCTTCTTGGCGTTGGCGGCGTACTCGGTGTTGGGATATTTGCGGCTCACCTCGTCGAGGGCGTTCATTGCCTTCTCGGTGCGGCCCTGGTCGCGGGTGATGTCGGAGATCTGATCGAAATAGGAGGCGCCGATCAGATATTGCGCGTAAGCGGCATCCGGACTTCCGGGGTGCAGCGTGATGTAACGCTTGGCGGAGTTGACGCAGTCGTCATAGGCGCCGCCCTCGTAATAGGCGTAGGCCGTCATGATCAGCGACTTGCGCGCCCATTCCGAATACGGGTGCTGGCGGTCGACTTCCTCGAAGCGCTTGGCGGCCTTCTTGAAGTCGCGCTGCTTGTTGAGGAGGTAGAGGCCCTCATTGTAGAGCTTGTCGGCCGGATCATCCGGGATGACCTCTTCCTTGCCGAAGAAGCTGCACGCCGGCACCGCGACAACGATGAGCGCGAGCGCGCACAGCCGCAGCGCCAGCCACCATCGCCTCGCCGCGCCCGGCACGATCATTTGCTGCAGCATCACAGTGATGGAATTCCCCATCGAGCCCAACGGCATCCCCAAACGCCCCACTCTGTCTAACGCAGACACGCCACCCTCGCCATGCCGATAAGGCGATAGGCTGGCATTCAGCCGGGAATGTGGCGGGTCGCGGTTAATAGCGGGTCCTACTGACCCGCCGTCCCGGCAAATATCTGGTTTTGCCCGCGTTTTCCGCGGGTCGTCACGTTCCGGCCCCGAACCGGCGCGCCGGCGACGGTTACGACTGGTCGGCCTGGTAGACCGGCGCGACCAGCCCGGCCGCGTCAGCATGGCCACGCGCACGCGGCGCACGGACCACCGACTTGGCCTCCACCACCGTCCAGGCGGTCGGATCGGCGATCAGGGCGCATAGCATCGCGTGGTTGAGCTTGTGACCGCCCTTGAAGGACTTGTAGGCGCCAAGGATCGGCGCGCCCGCGAGCGCAAGATCGCCGATCGCGTCGAGCGCCTTGTGGCGCACGAACTCGTCGGCGTAGCGCAGCCCTTCGGGATTGAGCAGCCGGTCGTCGGCGACCACCAGCGTATTTTCCAGCGAAGCTCCGAGCGCGTAACCGGCGCTCCACAGCTTCGAAACGTCCTTCATGAAGCCGAAGGTGCGCGCACGCGACACTTCGCGGCGGAAGGCGCCCGCCTCGACATCGAACGCGACCGATTGCCGGCCGATCAGCGGATGCGGAAAATCGATCGTGACGTCGACATGGAAGCCGCGGTCATACGGGGTCAGCTCGCCGAAGGCATCGCCTTTTTCGACCCGGATCGTCTTGAGCACCTTGGTGTAGCGGCGCGGCATGGCGAGCGCCACGATGCCGGCCTGATCGATCGCCTCAACGAAAGCGGCCGCGCTACCGTCCATGATCGGCGCCTCGGCGCCGTCGATTTCGATGATGGCGTTGTCGACGCCAAGGCCGCACAGCGTCGCCATCACGTGCTCGATGGTCGATACGCAGGGGCCGGAACTATCGTCGCCGAGAACAGTGGCGAGCTCGGTTGCGGTGACGCAGCTGGCGTGGGCGCGAATCTCGCGCTCGGGACGCCCGTCGGCATCAAGCCGCACAAAGACGATGCCGGTGCCGGCCTCGGCCGGATGTAATGTCAGTGTAACTGGAAGACCGGAATGGACGCCGACACCCGATACGGTTGCACGCGTCCCAAGCGTGGTTTGTTTGCCCGCTTTCATGTACCCGTCCCGCAACCCTTTTCGGTGATCGATCCGCGGAATGCGGAACCCCATCGTCACCGGATAGTCTGGCGGCGTGCCCTTGCTGCCATGCAGGAAAGCCGGATCGTCCCACCCGACCTTCGTCCCCTCAAGCACCCCGTACGCAAAGCCTAACACAGGGCCGAATGAGGCCAATTCACGGTTTTTGTCTGACTGTTACAGCCGCAAAAGCCCTGAAAACACGGGCAAATATGAAATTTCCGCGATGGTTCCAGTGGCGACTGTTACCGGGCCCCACCGGCCGGTTCGACTTACCAACTCGTTTCAAAACCAAATACATTTATAAATCAAAGGCGTGCGCTGATTCTGCGACATTAAAAATTAACGGGCGGCCGATACGGCCGCCCGCTTCACATATTTGGCAGGCGATCAGTTGGCCTGGCGGCGCAGGAATGCCGGGATCTCGAGCTGATCGTCGTCCATGGAGTTATTCACAGGCGCCGGACGGCCATGCTGGTCGAGACCCTGCGGGGCGCCACGCTGCGGCGCGGGACGCTTGGCGTATTCCGACACGGTGTCGCCGCGCGGTTCCTGCGGCCGCGGCAGCGGCGGCATCGGGGGAGCCTTCGGCATCGGAGGCGGTGCGCGCTCGGCCGAGACCGGCGCCGGCCGCGGCTGGGCGGGACGCTGGGCAGCCTCGTCCTCACGGCGGCCAAGGCCGACGGAAGCCAGACGCTGGAGCAAGGACACTTTCGGCTTATCCGCGCCGGCGGCAGCCTCGGTTCCCTCGCTCTGACGGGCACGGATCTGGTTTTGCGCCGGCATCGGCAGCTCGTCGATACGCGGCATGCGCGGAGCGCGCACCGGCCGTTCCGCCTGCGGCGGGATGAACGGCGCCTCGGGCGCCGCCACCGGCGCGGGTGCCGGCGCCTGGTCGCCGTAATCCTCATATGATTCGACGAACAAAGTCGGCTTCGGCGGCATCGGCCGGATCGTCACGTCTTCGATTGCGGTGACTTGCGGACGCGGCGGCGCCCCGGGCTCGGCCAGAGCCGTGCCGGCCGGAGTCTCGAGCGCCTGCGCCACCGCGCGGTGCGCCTGGTCGTTTGACTCGGCGCGCTGCCCGGCGCGTTCCGCCATACGCTGATTGCTGGCGCGCAGGGATTGCGTCAGCTCGGCAAGGCGGGATGCGGCGGCGACCGCCTGCGGGGCGGGCGAAGGCGCGGCGGCCTGCACCGGCGCGGGGGCCGGGGCCTGCGCGATCGGCTGGCGGGTATTCGCCGGATGATGCGCCGAGAGGGCGACATCGATGCCGGTCGCAACCACCGACACGCGCACAATGCCGTCGAGGCTCTCGTCGAAGGTCGCGCCGACGATGATGTTGGCCTCACTGTCCACTTCCTCGCGGATGCGGGTCGCGGCTTCGTCGACCTCGTAAAGGGTGAGGTCCTTGCCGCCGGTGATCGAGATGAGCAGGCCCTTAGCGCCCTTCATCGAGGTTTCGTCGATCAGCGGGTTGGAGATCGCGGCCTCGGCGGCCGAGAGCGCGCGCTTGTCGCCCGAGGCTTCGCCGGTGCCCATCATCGCCTTGCCCATCTCGCGCATCACGGCGCGGACGTCGGCGAAGTCGAGATTGATCAGGCCTTCCTTCACCATCAGGTCGGTGATGCAGGCGACGCCCGAATAGAGCACCTGGTCGGCCATCGCGAAGGCGTCGGCGAAGGTGGTCTTTTCGTTGGCAACGCGGAACAGGTTCTGGTTCGGAATGATCAGCAGGGTATCGACCTGCCTCTGCAG
>JBBWZU010000281.1:0-4348 GCA_039649225.1 Hyphomicrobiales bacterium
TTGCCGTCCGGCGTGACATCCATGTTGCGCACGATGTCGCCGCCGCCCGGAATGGCCCAGCTCTGGAATTTTTCGGTTTGCGGATCGAAGCGCACGACGGTGTTCGGCTTGGCTCCGGATTCATTGTACCAGAGCGCGCCTTTGGTAAAGACGATGCCATAGGGCTCCGACTTCGGCCCACTCGGCGACGGCCACTCCTTCACGGCACCTGTTTTGACATCGAGGCGGCCGAGCATGCCGCGCGGGAAATCCGTGTACCAGATCACGTCGTCGCCCTGCAGCGCGAGCCGCCGCGGCCGTGCCGCCTCGTTCGGCAGCGCATATTCCTTGATCGCCATGCTGGCCGGATCGATGCTGGCGATCTTGTTGGCGCCGAACTCGACAAAGAACGGTACGCCCTTGGCGTTGATCATCAGGCCGTAGGGGCGCGACTTCTCGGTCGGCGAGGTGACGAGCTTGACCGCACCCTCCTTCGGATCGAGCCGCCCGAGCATGTTCGCCCCCTGCACGGTGAACCAGATGGTGCCGTCGGGCGCGATATTGATCGTGTGCGGGTCCTTCGCCTTCGGGTCAGGCAGCGGATATTCGGTGGTGACGCCGGTCTTCGGATCGAGCTTGCCGATCAGGCCCGCATTGTTGCCGGTGAACCAGATGTTGCCATCGCGGTCCTCGGCAAAGCCGTGCGGGCCGGTGTGCGGCGATTTCAACGTGTACTCGCGGATCGCGCCGGTCTTCGGATCGATGCGGCCGAGCTTGTTGGCAAGCTGGCCGCTCCACCAGATCGAGCCGTCCTTCGCGGCCAGCGGATCATGCGGCCGCGAGCCTTGCGTCGGCACGTCCCACAGCCGGATGTTCACTTTCACCGGCCCATCGACGATGACGGCGGCCGGACGCGCGCGCTCGGGGAAATTTTTAACCAGATAGTCCTGCATCGCGGCCCATTCATCCGCCGCGACCGGCGCATCCATGTTCTGCATCATGCGCACGACCGTCAGCCAGCCCTCGGGCGTGTAACCGACACGGATACGGTTGATGTCGTGACAGATGCCGCAGGTCTCGGTGAAGCGCTGCTTCATCGGGCCTTCGGGCCAATCTTTCGCGGTGTATTGGGCCTGCGCCGGAACTGCCAACATCAAAGCCGCGGCGGCCGCCAACAGATGCGTTTTCATGACATTCCTCTCGACCGAACAATCGAGCGCCCTTGGCGACAAGGTGGCGGCGGCGGTGGGAGTTCGTCAAGGGCGTGCAGACGATCAGATGCGTCTGTTTCACGCGTGGAAAATCGCAGCAGCAATCCTAATGCTGCGCCGCGATCCATGCGCCGATCTTCTGTCGCTCGTCCTCCGTCATCGCAGTCTGATTGCCGAGCGGCATCGCCTTGTTCTGCACCGTCTGCGTCAGGATCAGCGGCGCGTATTTTCGGATTTCGCCGATCGATTCCAGCGTGACGTTCTTCGGCGCCTCCTGAAAGCTCTCATGCGTCGGCTTTTTGGCGTGGCACATGGTGCAATGTTTTGCGGTCAGCGCCAGTACCTCGGCATCGCTCACAACGCCGCCGGCCGCGGGCGCGCGTGGCGCGGTGAGCCAGATCGCGCCGAGGATCGCCAGGACCGCGACCGGCGCCGCCCATCCGAAACTGGTCCATTCATCGCCGGCATCGACGCGGTTGATGTAATGGCGGATCAGCGCGCCCGACACGATGATCAGCGCCACCACCAGCCATGACTGCGGATGCGCCGAGAGAAACGGATAGTGCGGCGACACCATCATCACCAGCACCGGCAGCGTCAGATAGTTGTTGTGGGTCGAGCGCTGCTTGCCGATCGCGCCGTAGCGCGCGTCCGGCACCGTTCCGGCCAGCAATTGCGCCACCATCTTGCGCTGGTTCGGGATGATGATCATGAACACGTTGAATGCCATGATCGTGCCGACGAAGGCGCCGACATGCAGGAATGCGCCGCGCGCGGAGAAGACCTTGGTGTAAAGCACCGTCGCGATGAGGATCAGAGCGAACACCAGCGTGCCGAGCAGAAAAGTGTTGCGGCCAAGCGGCGAGCGGCACAGCGCCTCATAGATCGCCCAGCCGGCGAGCAGTGAAACGGCCGAGATCGCGACGGCTTCCCAGGTCTCCAGCGGCATTACCGACGGGTCGATCAGATACGACTTGGCGTGCAGGTAGTACTGCACGATGAGCAGGCCGAAGCCGGTCATCCAGGTGAGATACGCGTCCCACTTGAACCAATGCAGATGCGCTGGAAGTTGCGGCGGCGCGACGGTAAATTTCTCGACGTGATAGAAGCCGCCGCCATGCACCTGCCAGGCCGTGCCGTAGACGCCTTGGCTTTTGCGCTCCTTGGTGTCGAGACCGAAATCGAGCGCCATGAAATAGAACGAGGTGCCGATCCAGCCGATGCCCACGATCATGTGGAACCAGCGCAGCAGCAGGTTCACCCATTCGCCGAGGAAGACGTCCATGCGGTCTAATCCCTCCCCCTCTTGGGGGAGGGTGGTCGGCGCAGCCGACCGGGTGGGGAGCCTTTAGTCCGCATACCTAGCCCCCACCCGTCTCCTCGCTGCGCTCGGATCCACCCTCCCCGTTCCGGGGAGGGATAAGCTCAATTCGACGGCAGCTTGTCGTCGATGCCCTTGATGTAGAAGTTCATGCTGAGGATCTGGCCGTCGTCGAGATTGGCGCCGCCCTTGCATTCGACCGGCTTGCCGTCCTGCGCCAGCACCGGGCATTTGAAGGGATGCAGCTTGCCGGATGAAATCGCAGCCTCGGTCTCGGTCGCCAGCTTCTTCACGTCATCCGGCATGTTGGTGTAGGGCGCCATCTGGACGATCTTCGAGGTCAGGCCGCCCCAGACATCGCCGGTTGCCCACTTGCCGTCGAGGGCAAGCTTGACGCGGTCGCTGTAGTACGGCGTCCAGTTGTTGACGATGGCGGTGAGCTGCGCCTTGGGGCCGAACTTGATCTGGTCGGAGTCCTGGCCAAACGCGTAGATGCCGCGCTCGTTGGCGAACTGCATGGCGGCGGCCGAGTCGGTGTGCTGCGCCAAAATGTCGGCGCCCTGGTCGGCGAGCGCGCGCGCCGCGGCGGCCTCCTTGCCGGGGTCGTACCAGGTGTTCACCCAGATGATCTTCACCTTCATGTCCGGGCGGACCGACTGCGCGCCGAGCATCATGGCGTTGATGCCGGAGACGACCTCGGGGATCGGGAACGAGCCGATGTAGCCGATCGTGCCGGTCTTCGACATCTTGGCGGCGATCTGCCCCATGATGTAACGGCCTTCGTAGAATCGGCCGGAGTATGTCGCGAGGTTCTTGTCGCGCTTGTAGCCGGTCGCATGCTCGAACATCACGTTCGGGTATTTTTTTGCGACCTTGGCGGTCGCGTCCATGAAGCCGAACGAAGTCGTGTAGATCAGCTTGTGGCCGGTGCGCACGAGCTGCTCGATCGAGCGCTCGGCGTCCGGACCCTCATTGACGTTTTCCAGGAAGCTGGTCTCGATCTTGCCCTTGAAGGCGTCCTCGATCCCCCGGCGTCCGACCTCGTGCTGATAGGACCAGCCCATGTCGCCGATCGGGCCGACATAGATGAATCCGATCTTCAGTTTGTCCTGCGCGGCCGCGCCGGTGATCGCTGCGCCGATCGCGAGCCCGAGGGCCGCGGCGGCCATCATGAACTTCTTCATGCTCATCTCCGAATTCTGCGGGACGCCAGTTCCGGCCGCGGTGCCCGCCTGCCCCGCGACGACTAGAATGCTCAACGGTCGGGTACGAAGGCAAGTCCAAGCGAAGCGGGTGCCGGACTGCCGGCCCGCCCGCGCAAGGCCGAGATCGCCACCAGGACGATGACGGTCGCCAGATACGGCAGCGACGACATCAATTGCGACGCAATGCCGAGCCCAAGCCCCTGCGCGTGCAGTTGCAGGATCGTGATGCCGCCAAACAGATAGGCCCCGATCATCAGCCGGAACGGCAGCCAGGAGGCGAACACGACCAGCGCCAGCGCGATCCAGCCGCGCCCGGCGGTCATGCCGGAGACCCAGAACGGCGTATAGGCGAGCGGCAGATAGGCGCCGCCAAGGCCCGCGCAGGCACCGCCGAACAGCACCGCGAGGAACCGGATGCGCAGCACCGGATAGCCGAGCGCATGCGCGGAGGCGTGATTGTCGCCGACGGCGCGCAAAATCAGGCCCGGCCGGGTGCGGTAGAGAAAATACCAGATGCCGATCACGAGCGCGACCGACAGGTAGACGAACGCATCCTGGCCGAACAGGATTTTGCCGACGAGCGGAATATCGTTGACGAACGGGATGTAGAGATGCGCCGCGCCGACGATCTT
>JBBWZU010000302.1:0-3128 GCA_039649225.1 Hyphomicrobiales bacterium
AATACGCATAGCGCAGCCGCACCTCGGTGCCGGGCGAGAGGCGGAAGAACTTCTTCGGCGGGTTCTCCATAAAATCGTCCTGCTCGATGAAAAGCTCGCGGCCGAACTTGACGCGCCGCGTCCCGGCGCCGGCATCGTCCGGATGATTGACGGCCTCGAGCTCCTCGCCGCTCCCGTCATAGTTTTCGATCACGACCTTCAACGGCCGCAACACCGCCATGCGCCGCTGCGCCGATTTGTTCAGCACCTCGCGGATGGAGAAATCCAGGACGCCGAGATCGACCAGGCTGTTGGCCTTGGCAACGCCTATGCGCTTGACGAACTCGCGCAAGGCCTCCGGCGGCACGCCGCGCCGCCGCAGCCCCGCGAGCGTCGGCATGCGCGGATCGTCCCAGCCGTGCACATGGCCGCCGTGCACCAGCGTGTTGAGCACGCGCTTGGACAGCACCGTGTAAGTGAGATTGAGCCGCGCGAACTCGTACTGATGCGGATGCGAGGGAACCGGAAGGTTTTGCAGGAACCAATCGTACAGCGGCCGGTGGTCCTCGAACTCGAGCGTGCAGATCGAATGCGTCACGCCCTCGATCGCGTCGGACTGGCCGTGCGCGTAGTCGTAGCTCGGATAAATGTGCCAGGTGTTGCCGGTGCGCGGGTGCGTCGCGTTGAGGATACGGTAGAGCACCGGATCGCGCAGGTTGATGTTGCCGGACGTCATGTCGATCTTGGCGCGCAGCACGCGCGCGCCATTGGGGAACTCGCCCGCCTTCATGCGGCGGAACAGGTCGAGGTTTTCCTCCACGCTGCGCTCGCGGAACGGTGAATTCTGCCCCGGCTCGGTCAGCGTGCCGCGCGTCAGCCGCATCTCGTCCTGGGTCTGATCGTCCACGTAGGCCTTGCCGGCGCGGATCAACTCCTCGGCCCAGCCGTACAGCCGCTCGAAATAGTCCGAGGCGTAATAAAGATGATCACCCCAGGAGTAGCCGAGCCAGCGCACATCGTCCTGGATCGCGTCGATGTATTCCTGCTCTTCCTTGGTCGGGTTGGTATCGTCGAAGCGCAGGTTGCAATGTCCGCCGAATTCCGCCGCGATGCCGAAATTCAGGCAGATCGCCTTGGCGTGGCCGATATGCAGATAGCCGTTCGGCTCGGGGGGAAAACGCGTCACCACGCCGGCATGGCGCTTGGCGTCGAGATCGGCCTGCACGATGTCGCGAATGAAGTCGCGCCCGGCTTCCGTTTCAATCTTCTCTGCGACTGACATTACGTCAAAATCCTGTTCCGGCTCTGCGCGCCTATGTGCCAAATCCGCGTGCCAACGCCAAGGCCCGCGTCATCAACAGGAAATCGCGCGCCGCCGATCAAAATCTCGCGCGCCGCCGAACGGCTTTGCGTCAAGTTCCGCTTTCGGGCATACTCGCTTCGGTTGCTTTTTTGCCACAGTGTACCGCCCGGCGTTTTCGACCCATCGCGCGGCGATTCTGCCATCGGGCTGCGGGGCCTTTCATGAACTACCGTTTCGTCTGCACGGTGCTCGGCTTTCTGCAGAAGCGGCCGCGCCTGCTTCCGCTCGGCCTGCTGGCGCTTGTTCTCCTGACAGTCGGGCCGCTGATCTATGCCAAGATCTACCAGCATTGGGACACGGACGCCGATCGCGGCGCCATCGGTATCGACAACGGCGCTTTCGGCGAGAGCTATGCGACGCCGCGATACCTCGAGCAGGGATGGACCGCCAACGACAGCCTCTGGTTCTACAACACGTCGCAGGGCTCCGGGCTGATGCCCTACGACCTCTTTATGGCGTTGCGGCAGGCGGATTCGAACGAGCCGTTCCGCCAGAATGCGAACTTCGACAAGTATCGCTACCTGCCGCAGAAGCCGACGTTCTTCAATCCGGACGGGCTTCCGGTCGGGTTCACCAAGACGACCTACCGGGGCCGCGACTACATCGGCTACACCTGCGCGGCCTGCCATACCGGACAGATCAACTTCCAGAAAAAGGCGATCCGCATCGACGGCGGTCCGGCCATGGCCGACATGGTCGGCTTTCTCACCGCGCTCCAGCACGCGCTCGAGGCGGCGCAAGAGGACGCGGGCAAGCGCAAAGCCCTGGTCGACGACGTGCTCAAGCTCAAGAACGATTACAGCACCGAAACGCAGGTGCTCGACGACCTGAAGAAGTGGACGGACAGCGTCCAGCGCTACAACACCATCAACCACAGCGAGATCGAATACGGCCACGCGCGGCTCGACGCCTTCGGCCGGATCTACAATCGCGTCGCCCAATACGCCATCAGCGCGGATCAGCTCAGGAAACTGCTGCAATTGGCGGCCACCATCAAGGGCGATCAACGCGTCCCGCTCCTGACCGCGGAACAAGTCGACAAGGTCATGGAGGATATCGGCGACAACCTCGTCCTGAGCGACGAGGAGTTTTCCAAAGTCGTCAGCCGCCTGCTGTCCAAGGAGCCGGGCTATCCCGGGATCGGGCTGAAGAATTTTCTTCGCGTCAAGAACATGATCTTCAATCCGCCCGATGCGCCGGTCAGCTATCCGTTCCTGTGGGACATCTCGCATTCCGATTATCTGCAGTGGAACGGCCTTGCGGCCAATTCCGGACCCGGCCCGCTCGGACGCAACACCGGCGAGGTCATCGGCGTCTTCGGCATCCTCGACTGGGGCGAGGTCAAGAGCTGGTGGAGTCATCCCTTCACGATGCTGGCAAGCCTCAGCCCTTCGGCCTTGCTGAGCGGTCAGCGCAACAAGACGCACATCATCGGCTTCAACTCCTCGATCAATCTGTTCAATCTGCAGCGGCTCGAGAGCCGCCTGCGCGACCTGAAATCGCCCGAATGGCCGTTCTGCCGGCGCGACGGCAAGGACGACTACTACATTCCGGAGAGCACGGGTCAGCAACTCACTCCGTCGGACAAGAACTATTGCAACAGCAAGGACACGCGCTTCGATGAAGACAAGAAGCGGCGCGGCGAGCTGATCTATATCGACCGCTGCCGCGGCTGCCATACGGTGGTGGACCGGTCCGCCTGGGACCGTCTCGTCGTCAGCCACATGTCGGATGCCGAACGGATCGGCACGGATCCGAAGATGGCGCAGAACAGCGTCCAGCGCAC
>JBBWZU010000308.1:0-6957 GCA_039649225.1 Hyphomicrobiales bacterium
ATCCACGCCACTCTGGCGATCGCGCAGGATCAGGCGCACGTAACGTGGCGGCACCCATTCGCCGGCCCAGTCCGCGTACCAGGCAAGCGCGCCGTCCGGCGTGATGCGGCCGAACACGAACGACATGTCCACTTTGCCCTCGATCAGCACGACCGGGTCCTGCGGCGTCACATCCTCAAAGCGCGCGCGCGGTCCCGGCCATGCGGCGCGGCGGCGCACCAGGCGGCGGACGTCGCCGTCCTGTTCGACCGTCAGGCTGACCAGCTCGTCGTCGCGCGACAGCGGCGCAATGCCGCCGGCGCCGACGAACACGATACGCGCCGGCCGTTCGGCGCTGGCCGCTTCGGCCGCGAACGCGATCGCGGCCCCCTCCTCGAATCGCCGCGCCACGAAACGCGCCGAGGCAAAATCGCCGGAGAGACGGGAGACCGCAAGCATCAGACGCTCGGCCTCGCTTGCGCCGCGCGTCCCGCGATCGAAGAACGTCGCAACATTGCGGATCAGCGCCGCGCTGGCGATCATGATCGCCGACGCGATGGCAAGCGCCGCCAGCGCCTCCACCAAAGTGAAGCCGTCACGGCCGCGAAAGACGCGGCAACCGCGCACGCGGCGACAAACAGTCATGGTGGTGGTTTCCCCAGCCGTATCGTTTCGGCGCTGATGCTTTGACCGTCGGCCCACGCGACGCTGGCCTTAAGGTGAAACGCCGACCAGCCGGCTTTGTCGGAGGCCCCCGCGGCCGCCACCGGCGCCGCGACGATGCGCCAGCGCAATCCGCCGGTCTCGCCTTCGCGCGACGCGTTGGGCAACGTCGACCGGTCGAACGGCGCATCGAGCAGCGAGCGCAGCAGCACTTGCGCGGCAACGCGGCCGTCGGCATGCGCCATGATGCGGCGCGCTTGCGACAGATTTGGACCGAGCACGCCGGCGAACGCCAGGATCAGCGCGAGCGAAACCAGCGCCTCGAGCAGCGTGAACCCCGCCTGTCCGCTCTCGCGGCCGTCACGGCGTAATCGCGACGCCGCCGGTGTACCAGTTGACGCGGATCTCATACTCGGTCTTCTCACGCGACAGTTTCAGCACGGCGCCGGTCGACGCGCCGTCCGGATGAAAGCGAACCACGGCAAGGCGCGCGGCCCGGAGCGCATCGATTCCCAGAATGTCGAGAGCGACGTCGGGCGGCAGCGCAACGGCATCGCCGCCCTCACCGACCAGAACGCGCCGCTCGCCATCGAGCGACACCCCGCGCTCGCGCCCGGTCATCATCGCGCCGAGGCGCTCGCGCCGCAGCAATGCCGCGGTCTGCAACGTGAGGGCCTTCAGCCCGGCCCGTCCGGTGCCCGGCATCATTGTGACGACAAGCGAGGCGACCAGCGCGATGATCAGCATCACGGCGACGACCTCGATCAGCGTGAAGCCGGCTTCGCGATCGATGGCACCAATGGTCTGGGTCACCGTCCGGCTCACTGCGCCAGCTCCGTGATGCTGAGCAGCGCGCTCATGATCGAGATGATCAACGTGCCGATCACGAGACTGACCACGATGATGGTGATCGGCCCGACCGCGCCCATCAGGCGGTCGAGGCTCATGCCGAGCTTCTGCTCGTAGAATGCCGCGGCGTGACGCACGATGGTGGCGATGTCGCCCATTTCATCGCCGATCCGAAGCATTCTGACGGCAAGCGGCGGCAGCAGATCGGCCTCCGCGAGCGCGTCGGCGAAACGGCGTCCGTTGCGCACCTGGTCGTGCACGCTGTCGACGGCCGCGACGTAGCGCGGCTCGGTGACGACATCGCGCAGGATTTTCAGCGCGGCCGGAAGCGGCACGCCGTTCTCCAGCAGAAGACCGAGCGTTCCCATGATGCGCGCCGTCCGCCGGTCGTCCATCAGCCCGGAAATCCCCGGCAGCGTCGCCAGAGCGCCGATCATGCGCACGCGCCATTCTGGCTTGCTCAAGACAAACCAGGTGCCAAGCACCAGCGCGAGACAACACCCCAGAAACAGATCGAGATTGAGCCGCAGCCAGGACGAAGCCGCAACGACGATCGCGGCGCCCGCATTGAGCCGCCCGCCGAGATCACGGAATACCGGTTCGAACTGCGGGATCACGTAGATGAGAAAGAACATCAGCACGACGGCGGACGAGCCGATCAGAAACAGCGGATAGCGGATCGCCGCATTGATCTGGTTGGCAAGAGCCTGCCGGTGTGCGCGATCCTCGACGATCGCGCGCAGCACCGCGGCAAGTTTTCCCGCCGCCTCGCCGGCCCGCACCATCGCCACATAGGCCGGCTCGACGATCGAGGAATGATGGTCGAGCGCCTCGGCGAAGCTGTCGCCAGTGGAGATCGATGCGCGCAGGCTGTTGGCGAATCCCGCCAGCGCTTTGTTGCTGTCGGTGCCGAGCGTCTGCAAGGCTGCCTCCAGCGTCAGGCCGGCGCCGAGCAGCAGCGCGAGCTGGCGCAACAGCATGGAGATGTCGGCGGATCGCGGTGCCTTTGCGGTCAGCGCGCGGCTGCGCGTCAGCATCCCGGTCGTGGCGACCTCGGCGTCGATTGCCATGTGTCCGAGATATTCGATGCGGCGCAGCACCTCGGCACGCGAGGGCGCGTCGACTTCGCCGGTCACGATCTCCCCGGCATGCGTGACGGCGCGATAGCGAAATTGCGGCATCTCACCCGTCCCCGAAGCTTGCCGCTACGCAAACAATAGTCTCGAACGCCCTCGGTCAGCTCCGACCTTCCGTTCAACTGGGTCCGGCGGAATGGCGAAAGTCGGGACCGCCATGCGGCATTCTTGTGGTTGTTTGACGCCCTCGACGTGACCCGCGATCGCGCGGCAGCGTGCGCGATGGAGACGCGCGCCGCCTTATGCCGGCCTATTGCGGGGCCGGGCGACACCGGTGCGCGCTTAAGAAAAGCTGGTTAACGTTCGTTGGCGATGGTGCTCGGCCGCGCGCGTCTTCGCGCGCCGCGCGAAACGAAATAGCAAGACATAAACCGTTGAAATGATTGGCGCTCCCTACCGGACTCGAACCGGTGTTTTCGCCGTGAGAGGGCGACGTCCTGGGCCGCTAGACGAAGGGAGCGTTGGGGTTGGAATAGCCCCGATCGGCCATGTGCGCAAGCATGTGGACGCTTTGAGAACTGACCTTCTGGCGGAAACCTTAAGGCGCCGCCGAAAAATTCAGCCGCCCGGTGGGCTGAAGCGTCTTCAGATCGAAAGTGCGCACCTCGAGTTTGCCGTCGATTTCGAGCGTCATGACGAGACGATCATTCGCCACCGCGCTTTGCACGACGCGCGCACCGCGCGGCAATGTCAGCGTCACATCGGTTGGAATCGGCGAGGATTCCGGCAACTTGTCGGCTGTTTTCGCGGCCGCGCCGTCGCCTTTGTACATCCGGTAGCCGATGAGCCCGAATACCGAGCCAACCGCAATCACCGTGATCGCCATCGAGACCAGCATCAATCGCCGCACCTTGGCGATCACGCCGGCCGCGTCGGAATCCGGAACAGCCACCGCCTCAATGCGCGCAGGCCGCGTTGAGGCGATGAAATCCGAGGGGCTCGTGACATCGCCATCGTGCTGCGGAAGCACCGCGGCGGCGAGCCGCGGCGGCGCGCGATCAAGATCTTCCGCATGATGCTCGTCGACATCGTCCGCAGTGTCCTCCGCGTGCTCACGATCCACCTGCTTGGCGGCGGCAAACAGCTCGGCCTCCAGTTCGGCCAAAGCGCGATCGGCATCGAGGCGGGAATCTTCAGAGAGCACTTTCACCTCGGGCTCGGCGCTGGCCGGTTCGTGAGATTGTTGTGGTTCCGGCATGGCCTCCGCGCGTTGCGGGCCTATGGTCTCCTCCTGGGCCGCGCGGACCGGTGTCGGCGCGGGCGCCCCCGGCCGCGGCGGGTCGAATGGCCGGGTCAGTTCCTCCAGCGATTGCGCCAGCAGTTCTGATAACCTTGTGGCTGGGTCGACCGGCTTGCCCGCGCCGAGCGTCCGCTCCAAAGAAGACCCATATCTGTCGTTGGCATTGGAATTCATGACTGATCAGGTCCGGCACACCACTTTGCAGATGTCCGCCGCCGAGAAGGGCGAACGGCTCGACCGCGTCGTCGCTCCGCTGGCGGAGCTGTCTCGTTCGCGCCTCAAGGCCCTGATCCTTGCCGGTGCGTTAGCGATCGATGGTCGCACGATCCGCGATCCGGGCCACCGCGTCAACGCTGGCGACACAATTGAGCTGGCAATCCCACCGGATGAGCCCGCCGAACCCCTCCCGGAGGACATTCCGCTGGCGGTCGTCCACGAGGACGAGGACTTGATCGTCATCGACAAGCCGAAAGGTCTGGTGGTGCACCCGGCGGCCGGAAATCAGACCGGAACGCTGGTCAACGCGCTGATTTCCCATTGTGGCGCCAGTCTATCCGGGATCGGCGGGGTCAAACGCCCCGGCATCGTGCACCGGTTGGACAAGGATACCACCGGGCTGCTCGTGGTCGCCAAGAACGACCGCGCGCACCGCAAGCTGTCGGCCCAGTTCGCCGACCACGGCCGCACCGGCCCGCTGGAACGGGCCTATTTGGCGCTCGTGTGGGGCGTGCCGGATCGCCCGAAGGGCACAATCGATGCCCCGGTCGACCGGCATCCCAAGGCGCGCGACAAGATGGCGGTGCGCG
The DNA here is from genome assembly GCA_039649225.1 of Hyphomicrobiales bacterium. Taxonomy (GTDB): domain Bacteria; phylum Pseudomonadota; class Alphaproteobacteria; order Rhizobiales; family Xanthobacteraceae; genus PALSA-894. Next base: position 4,674 of record JBBWZU010000308.1, read on the forward strand.
AGGGTGGGCGCGAGGCGATCACCCATTGGGAGCGGCTGGAAAGCTATCTCGGCGTCGACGGGAAACCAGTGGCCAGTATGATCTCCTGCAAACTGGAAACCGGCCGAACGCACCAGATTCGCGTGCATTTGGCCCATATCGGCCATCCGCTGCTCGGTGACGATGTATATGGGCCTGGATTCAAGACAAAATCCGCGCTGCTGCCGCCTGGGGCGCGCGCCGCACTTGATGACCTCGGCCGCCAGGCCCTGCACGCCTATCTGCTCGGTTTCGAGCATCCGGTGACCGGGGAGACCGAAAGCTTTCAGTCGCCGCTCCCGACCGACTTGGCGGGGCTGCGGACAGCCCTCTCGGCACCCGCGGAGCCAGAAAAACCGCGCCGCCGCAAAGTTTGACCCTTGCAAAATGCCTTGCCTGTTCCCATTTTGATCCCGTGACTCCTAATATCCTTCCGAGCCGGCTTTGGCTCGCCGCAGCACTCCGCAAAATCATTTTTCGGGGTGCGTCGCTGCGCCGCCGTTTCGGCTCCACAGCCAAATAAAACCGAGCATGGACAGGCACTTGCCCTGTCTGAGCCAAGACCATCACAGCGCCCTCAAGGCGATGTGACCGAACAGTAACTTCCATCGACCCCCTGAGTCCGTGTATGTTCACTGCAACTGCGATCGAGCTTCGCAGTTGCACATCTGCGTTCCGGTTGCCGGCTCCGGGGGAGGGGTAACCGAACGGCCTGCCGCAAGGGGGCAATTATCTGGAGGGCGCTACCATGGCCCGTGCCACGGCCTTACCGATCATCTCTGCTGAATCCGGTCTATCCCGGTATCTTGAAGAAATCCGCCGGTTCCCGATGCTGGAACCGCAGGAAGAGTTCATGTTCGCCAAGAGCTGGCGCGAGCATGGCGACCGCGAGGCGGCGCACAAGCTCGTTACCAGCCATCTGCGCTTGGTCGCCAAAATTGCGATGGGCTACCGCGGCTACGGCCTGCCGATCTCCGAGGTCATCTCGGAAGGCAATGTCGGCCTGATGCAGGCGGTCAAGCGGTTCGAGCCCGACAAGGGCTTCCGCTTGGCGACCTATGCGATGTGGTGGATCAAGGCCTCGATCCAGGAATACATCCTGCGTTCGTGGTCGCTGGTGAAAATGGGCACCACGGCGAACCAGAAGAAGCTGTTCTTCAACCTGCGCAAGGCCAAGAGCAAGATCTCCGCGCTCGAGGAAGGCGACATGCGCCCCGATCAGGTCAAGCTGATCGCCAAGCGCCTTGGCGTTCCCGAGCAGGACGTCATCGACATGAACCGCCGGCTCGGCGGCGATGCCTCGCTCAACGCGCCGATCCGCGAGGACGGTGACGCGGGCGAATGGATGGACTGGCTGGTAGACGACAGCGTGAGCCAGGAGAGCCGCATGGTCGCCGAGGAGCAGGCCGACAATCGTCACCGCGCGCTCGGCGATGCCATGTCGGTGCTGAACGAACGCGAGCGGCGCATCTTCGAGGCGCGGCGTCTCGCCGATGATCCGATCACGCTCGAGGAGCTCGCCGAGGAATTCGGCGTCTCGCGCGAGCGCGTGCGCCAGATCGAGGTCAGGGCGTTCGAGAAGGTGCAGAAGGCGGTGCGCAACCGCGTGGCGGCGATGGAATCGCCGCCGACGCAGCCGGCACTCGCGGTGCACTGACAGGAAACACTTCCAGCTGACGACTGCAGCGGCCGGCGCAAGCCGGCCGTTTTTCTTTTGGGGACCAGAATCTCCGCGGGATCAGAGCCGGATCACCGGCGCCGCGATGCTCTCGGTCTGGATGTTGATGCAGGCCGGCTTGCCGCTCGCAAGCGCGCGCTCGATCGCGCCCGGCAAATCCGCGGCTCTGTCGACGAATTCGCCGTGGCCGCCCAGCGCCGCGACGACCAGGTCGTAGCGCGCGGGCAGAAGCTCGCAGCCATGCATGCGCTCGCGGCCGTATTCGCGCAGCTGGATCTGGCTCTCGGCATTCCACAGCGCGTCATTGCCGAGCACCGCGACGAACGGCAGCTTGCGCCGCACCGCGGTCTCGAACTCGGAGAGATGAAAGCCGATGGTGCCGTCGCCGAGCACGGCGAACACTGGCGCATTCGGTTCAGCAAGCCGCGCGGATAGCGCGAAGGAGAGCGAGCCGCCGATCGAGCCGCCAACGCCGTTGATCAGGCGCCGCCGCAGCGGCAGCATGCTCTGGCCCCATTGGGCGAACTCGCCGCCGTCGCAGATCAAGACCGTGTCGGGATCGCGTTCGACGTAGGGGCGCAGCACGCG
>JBBWZU010000364.1:0-3027 GCA_039649225.1 Hyphomicrobiales bacterium
ACGTCGTCAGGGGACGCACCGGAGCGCGCAAACACCTCGCGCGCCGCCTTGATGCCAAGATCGATCGGCGAGATCGCCGCAAGGGCGCCATTGTAGTCGACGAATGGCGTGCGCACGCCGTCAAGCAGCCAGACGTCCTGCCACGATGCGGTGAGGGCTTTCGACATGGTCTACCTTTCGTCGATGGCGATGATGCGCGGCGACGGCACGGATGCATAGAGTTCCTGCACCAGCGCGGCGCGATCACGCAAGACCATGCGCTGATTGATCGAGCCCTTGTCGGTTGCCTCACCGGTGTCGAGCGAGGGTGGCGTGTCGAGCAGAATGGCGCGCACAATGCGATTGGACGAGCCAGTCGCCGCCTTGGCGAAGCTCTCGAGCAGGAAGCTAAATTCGCGCCGCACGCTGGCATGGGTCACGATGTCGACGGCGCCAGCATCCTGGGGCAGGTCAGGCGCAAGACGGCGGCAGGCGTCAAGATCGGGGAACACGAGTACGCCGATGACGTCGCGGTCGGCGCCCGCGATGACCACGTCTTTCACGAAAGGCGCGCAGTGCGCACTGAAAGCCGCGCGCAGCGGACCAACGCTGACCCATGTGCCGGTCGCAAGCTTGAAATCCTCCGCAATGCGGCCGTCGAACAACAGGCCTTTCTCGGGTTTCGCCGGATCGTCGAATTTCAGCGCGTCGCCGAGTTTGTAAAAACCTTCCGCGTCGAAGGCCGCAGCGGTCAGCTCCGGCTCGCGCCAATAGCCCGGCGTGATATTCGGACCGCGCAAGCGCGCCTCGTACTTGCCGTCGAGCGGCACGAGCTTCACGTCGAGCCCGGGCGGCGGCAGGCCGATATTGGTGGAATTCTCGGCGTCCCACATGCGGCCGAACGCATAGGGCGCAGTCTCGGTCGAGCCGAGGCCGGTCAGAAAAAGAATATCCTCGCCGCAGGTGCGATACGCGAGGTCCTTCCATTCATCGAACACGTGCTGCGCCAACCCCGCGCCCGCGAACCACAGCACCTTCAGCCGCGAGAAGAAATTCTCGCGCAGCGCCGCGTCGGCGCGCATGAACGGCAGCAGCGCCTCGTAGCCTTTCGGAACGTTGAAGTACCAGGTCGGCGCGATGTCCTTCAGGTTTCGCACCGTCTCTTCAATCGCGCCGGGCAGCGGCTTGCCACCATCGATGTACATCGTGCCGCCATTGTAGAGCACCAAGCCGACATCGTGATTGCCGCCTGCCGTGTGATGCCACGGCGCCCAGTCGACGATCACCGGGGGCTCGTCCTGGAAATACCGGAGCGCCGAGCGCAGCATCTGCTGGTTTGCGCACCACATGCGCTGCGTGTTGATGACGCCCTTCGGCATGCCGGTCGAGCCGGAGGTGAACAGGAATTTGGCGATGGTATCGGGGGTGACGCGCGCGTGCGCGGCATCGACCGCGGCGGACGGCGGCACCAGCAACTCCGCAAACTGCGTCATCGGCCGGTTCGCAAGCTGATTGCGCGTCACCACCACCTCGACATCCGGCGGCACCACGGCCTCGATGGCGCGAGCATAGTGAGTGCCATCGCAGGCGAATACGAGGCCAGGGGTGAGCAGATTGACGATGTGGCGCAGCTTGCCGAAATCCGAGGAGATCAGCGAATAGGCTGGTGAAACCGGCGCGTAAGGAATGCCGACGTAGTTCGCCGCGAGGCCGAGCAGCGCATGCGCCAGATCATTGCCCGACAAAATGACAATGGGGCGTTCGGCCGAGAGATTTCTCTTCAGCAGCGCCGCACCGATGCGGCGCGCTTCGATGAGCGCCTGCCGATAGGTCATCGTGCGCCAGCGATCCCCATCACGTTCCGCCATGAAGACGCGATCCGGTGCCGTCTCGGCCCAGTAGATCAAGCGGTCGGTCAGCCGTTCGGCGTGGGGATCAAGCGGATGCGGCGAATTGAGATACAGCGTTCCGTCCGCGCGCCGGTCGATCGCGACCTCGGGCGCGCAGAGCCGTACCGCCCGCGTGTGGCGTATCGAACCTGCTTTTTGCGGGCTCGCCATGTGGCGCTTCCAACCTTTAAGTGCGTTTCACCTTTGCGGCACGCTTCTCAAGGAAATCCTTGATGCGCTTTTTCGCCTCGTCATTGCCCTGCGCGATCGCCGAGGTGAGCGACTCCATCACGTATCCGCTGGCGCGATCCTGCTCGGCGATGCGCGGCAGCACGTTGATGATCGCAAAATTCGTGCTCGGCGAATTGGTCGCGATGCGTTCCGCCAGCGCGATGCCTTTCGCAAGCCCCTCGCCGGGCTCGGTGACATAGTGCGACAGCCCGAAGGCCTGCCCCTCGTCGGCGCTATAGGTGCGCCCGGTCAGCATCAGGTCCATCATGCGCGACACGCCGATCAGGCGCGGGATGCGCACCGAGCCGCCGCCGCCGACGAAGATGCCGCGCGAGCCTTCGGGCAGCGCGTAGTAGGTCGAACGTTCTGCAATACGGACATGCGTCGCGGCGGCAAGCTCCAGCCCGCCGCCCACCACAGCGCCATGCATCACGGTGACGACCGGCACGCGGCCGAACTCGATCTTGTCGAACACGCGATGCCAGGAGCGCGAATGCGCGATACCGTCCTCGGTACTCATGACTTTAAGTTCGCTGAGATCGAGGCCGGCGGAAAAATGCTCGCCCTGTGCGTTCAGAACGACAGCTTTCGTGCTCGCGGGCAGCGTCTCAAGGAACGTTTCGAGGCCGAGCACGGTCGTATCGTTGAGCGCATTGCGCTTCTCGGGCCGCGCCAGCGTGAGGATCGCGACAGCGCCGCGCTGTGCGACTTTGAGGGATTTGGGCAGCGTGGGCGCGCCGCCGGACCGCTTCGCCATGGTTTCCTGCCCTGAGTATCTCATCCGTGATTGTTATAGAGCATCACATTCTCGGCGGAGTGGGTCAAGATCGCTACAAAACCTCATAGACGTCGAGCCTGACCGCGTTTTTCTCCCTTGCCCCACGCGCCAACGCCAGAATCCGGTTGAGCCAGTTCGTCAACGGGTGCG
>JBBWZU010000422.1:0-3211 GCA_039649225.1 Hyphomicrobiales bacterium
GTGCAGGACTCGGCGGTGGCGACCGTCCATTGGCGCGCACGGCAGGCCTCAAGCACGCGAACGCTCAAATCGCGTGTCGCGGCATCGATCACGGCGCGCTCCAGGGCAGGCGGATCGTGGCGGTCGCGTAAGCCGCGATGCCTTCCTCGCGCCCCAGCGAGCCGAGCTTCTCGTTCGTGGTTGCCTTGACGCCGACGCGGTCGATCGAGATGCCGGCGATCTCGGCGATGCGTTTGCGCATCTCGTCGCGCCGCGGATTGACCTTGGGAGCTTCGCACACGATCGCGACGTCGAGATGCGCCACCATGCCGCCGCGCTGCTTCACGCGCTCGACCGCGAACGCCAAAAAGCGGTCGGAGGAAGCGCCGCGCCATTTCTCATCGCTCGGCGGGAAGTGCACGCCGATGTCGCCGTCGGCCAGGGCACCGAGAATCGCGTCGACCAGCGCATGCAGCGCGACGTCGGCGTCGGAGTGGCCGGAAAGCTTGCGCGTGTGCGGGATCTTGATGCCGCCGAGCCAGACCCCATCGCCGCCGGTATCGAAGGAGTGGATGTCGTAGCCGATGCCGGTGCGGATATCGCTTAAAGCAGCCTGTGCGTCGCGCTCGGCGCGGGCGAAGTCGTCAGCGGTGGTCATTTTGATGTTGCCTGCCTCGCCCTCGAAAACCGAAACCCGCAAGCCGGCCCATTCGACCAGCGCGCCGTCGTCGGTGAAATCATCGCGGCCCGCCGCGGCCGCGCGCCGGTGCGCATCGAGCAAGGTGTCATAGCGGAAGGCCTGCGGGGTCTGCACGGTGCGCATCGCGGCACGGTCGAGGGTTGCCGTGATGGTGCCCTGCGCGTCGACGAGCTTGACCGTGTCGGTCACGGGCATGCCCGGAATGGCCGCGCCGTGCAGGCTGGCGGCCTGGATCGCGCGGCTCACCAAAGCCGCGGAGGTGAACGGTCGGGCGGCATCGTGCACAAGAACAATCTCCGGTGCCTCTTTTGCGAGCGCTTCAAGCCCGGCGCGAACTGAGCCTTGACGCGTTGCCGCACCCGCGACCGGGATGGCGACGTCCAGGCCCTCGGCGGCGGCGGCAAAACGGGCACCGTCATCGGGATGGATCACCGGCAGAACGACGTGCACCTCGGGGTGCGTGGTGAACACGCGCAAGCTCTCGCGCACCATCGGAGAACCGCCCATCACCTTGTATTGCTTGGGATAATCGAGGCCCGTGCGCGTCCCGCGCCCGGCTGCAACCACCACCGCGGCCACGCGGATCGGCATGAAATGACCTTCTGGAATTGATGACCCGATAAGGCTTTAACGCGTCCATTCACCATCGCAAACGGATTCTCGGCAATAACATGAATGTTGCACCGCAGCACTTGCGGCGCCGTAGAAAATGGCTAAACTCTATGCAACTGCCCTGACGCCCAAATAGTGTGCATCAAAATCGTGCAAGCCTCGCCTCCCGTTCGTGATTTCGGTCTGCCACTGATTGCCGGGCCGATCCAACTGCCGAATCGGGTGTTTCTCGCGCCGATGTCGGGAGTGACGGATACGCCGTTCCGCCGCCTCGCGGCGGCGATGGGTGCGGGCGTCGTGGTCTCCGAAATGGTCGCGAGCGAAAATCTCGCAACCGCCAAGCGCGATGCGCCGCGCCGCGCGGATGGCGCCGGGCTCGACCTGCATGTGGTGCAGATTGCCGGATGCGATGCCCGCTGGATGGCCGAGGGCGCGCGCGTGGCGGAGGCGGCCGGCGCGCACGTCATCGATATCAACATGGGTTGCCCGGCCAAGCATGTGACCGGCGGCCAATCCGGCTCCGCGCTGATGCGCGATCTCGATCATGCCTTGACGCTGATCGCGGCGACGGTCGGCGCCGTCAAGGTGCCGGTCATGCTGAAGATGCGGCTCGGCTGGGACGACGCCACGCGCAATGCGCCCGAGCTTGCGCGGCGCGCCGAGGGCGCGGGCGTCCAGCTCATCACGGTGCACGGCCGCACGCGTTGCCAGTTCTACAAAGGCGCGGCCGACTGGGCGGCGATCCGCAGCGTCAAGCAGGCGGTGACGATCCCGGTCGTGGTCAACGGCGATGTCACGAGCTTCGATGCGGCCGTGGCCGCGCTCGATGCGTCCGGCGCCGATGCCGTGATGGTGGGGCGCGGCGCCTATGGCCGGCCGTGGTTTCCGGGCCATCTCGCGCACTATCTTGGCACCGGCGAGAAGCGCTCCGCGCCGCCGCTGCGCGAACAGTTCTCCGTCATCAGCGAACTCTATGACGCGATGATCGCGCATCACGGTGCGCGCATCGGCGTGAAGCACGCGCGCAAGCATCTCGGCTGGGCCCTGGATGCGGCGGCCGATGCAGCCGGCGTCTCGCCGCAGGAGCTCAAGGCGGCGCGCGAGTTCGTTCTGCCCTGCGATCATCCGGCCGAGGCGCAGCGCCGCCTCGCCGATACTTTCGACCGTTTCGGCTGGAGGGCCGCGGCATGAACCGCGCTGAGTCGAATGTCGTGCCGTTCGCGAGCCAGATCGCCGATACCGTGCTCAACGCGCTGCCGCATCCAGTGCTGATGATCGCACCCGACGGCAAGATCGCCGAGGCGAATGTCGCCGCGGAAGCGTTCTTCGAAGTCTCCATGCTGCTGCTGCGCCGGCATCAGCTGCGCGATCTGGTCCCGTTCGGTTCGCCGCTGCTCGCGCTGATCGATCAGGTGCGCAACCGCGGCTCGGCGGTGAACGAATATCGCGTCGACCTCTCGACGCCGCGCAATCCGGGCGAGCGCCTGGTCGATCTCAACGTCGCGCCGGTGCAGGAACGTCCCGGCCATGTGGTGGTGATGCTGCAGGAGCGCACTATCGCCGACAAGATGGACCGGCAACTGACCCATCGCGGCGCCGCGCGCTCGGTGATCGCGCTCGCCGCCATGCTGGCGCACGAGATCAAGAACCCGCTGTCCGTCATCCGCGGCGCCGCCCAGCTGCTCGAGCAAGGCGCCAACGAGGACGACCGCACCCTGACACGGCTGATCTGCGACGAGGCCGACCGCATCGTGAAGCTGGTCGACCGCATGGAAGTCTTCGCCGACGAGCGCCCGGTCGAGCGCGAGCCGGTCAACATCCATGTGGTGCTGGACCGCGTGAAGAAGCTCGCGCTGTCCGGCTTCGGGCGCAATATCAAGTTCGTCGAAACCTATGATCCCTCGCTCCCGCCGGTGCTGG
>JBBWZU010000428.1:0-3381 GCA_039649225.1 Hyphomicrobiales bacterium
CCGGGCGGGACGCACGGCAGCACAAGATCGGCCGCGCGTATGATTTCTTCCGGTGCTCCGATCGTGAGACCGGGAATCTCCCGGCGCAACGCCTCCAGCGGCGCGCGGCGACGGGCGGTGGCGCTCAAGGCGAGCTCGGGTGCGTGTGCCGCGGCGGCGCGCAGCAACGTGGTGCCGAGACGTCCCGTTCCGATGATGGCGAGCCTTGTCATTGTCCGAGCGCATCCAGTTCCTGCAGCGGCGGCGCGCGCTCTGTGAGCGGCACGAAGCATGCCGCCGCATGCGCGGCGTCCGGTGCCAGATCGGGCCGCGACGTTGTGCAAGAGGCGATGCGGCGACCGCAGCGCGCCGCGTAATTGCAAGCCTGCGCGGGATCGACAACCTGGACGCCGGTCTCGTCCGCCTCGGTGGCGACCGCGGCGCTGCGTGCGCGCAGCAGGCTCAGCGTATAGGGATGGCGCGGCGTGCCGAACACCGCGTCGGTGGTGCCGATCTCGACGATGCGGCCGAAATACATCACGGCGATGCGGTCACACAGGAACCGCGCCACGCCAAGGTCGTGGGTGATGAACAGGAGGCCGACGCCGGTCTCGCGGTTCATCCGCTTGAGCAGATTGAGGACCTGGGCGCGGACTGAGACGTCAAGCTTGGACACCGCCTCGTCGGCGACGATGATGCGCGGATCGACGCTGATGGCGCGCGCGATGGCGACGCGTTGCAACTGCCCGCCGGACAATTCGTGCGGATAGCGCGCGCCATGCTCCGCGCCGAGGCCGACGCGCCGCAGCAGGCTGGCCACCTGGTCCGCGATGCGATCCTTGGCGCAGACGCCGTGCAGACGCAGCGGGAGCGCCAGCGAGCTGTTGATGGTGAAGCGCGGATTGAACGAGGACAGCGGGTCCTGAAACACCATCTGCAGGTCGCGCCGCAGGCGGCCCCAGCGCCGCGGCGGCAACGCTGCGAGATCCTGTCCGCCATAGAGGATTTGTCCGGACGTCGGCCGGTAGGCGCCGAGCAGCGTCTTGCCGAGCGTCGTCTTGCCGCTGCCGGATTCGCCGACGACGCCGAGAATCTCGCCCGGCGCGATGTCGATGCTGACCGCGTCGAGCGCGCGCAGCGCGCGCCCGCCGCCGAAGTGGCGGGAGGTGCCGAACCGCCGCGCCGCGCCGAAATCGAGCGTGAGATCGCGCACCTGCATGGCGGCGTCCGCACTCGTGCTGATGCGTTGATCACCGCTCATGCAACAAACACCTCGAGACGTGATCGGCGCCGACATCGATCAGCGCCGGATGCGTCGTGCGGCAAGCCGCGATCGCCTTCGGGCAGCGCGCCAGAAAGCCGCAGCCTTGCGCGGGTGCGCGTCCGCCGGGCTCGCCGGGCAACTCGTAGAGATACTCGTCGCGGCGTTCGAGCGAGGCCGAGGTCTGCCGCAGCCCCTCGGCGTAAGGGTGTCGCGGGTGTTCGAGGACCTCGCGCGCCGGGCCGATCTCGACGATCTCGCCCGCATACATCACGGCGATGCGATCGCAAATCTCGCCGGCGACGGCGAGGTCGTGGGTCACGAACAGCACGGAGGCGCCGAGCTTGCGCTGCTGGGCGCGGATCAAGTCGAGGATCTGGCGTTCGACCAGGTTGTCGAGATTGGTCGTCGGCTCGTCGGCAACGATGAATGACGGCCGCAGCGCTACCACCATGGCGATCAGCACGCGCTGGAGCATGCCGCCGCTCAGCTGATGCGGATAAGACGAGAGCGCACGGTCAGGGGCGCGGATACCGACATCGCGCAAGAGCTCCGTGGCTTCATCCTGCCAGTTGCCGGCGGCGTCAGGCGAATGCCGGCGCCGCCGCGCGATCGCCTGGCGGAGATGCCACGCGACAGTCTTGGCCGGATTGAACGAACCGACCGGGTCCTGGAAGATCATGGCGAGCTCGATGCCCTGCAGGGCGCGAAACGCCTCGCCGGACAATGCGATCAGCTCTTCGCCGCGGAAGCGCAGGGCATCAGCCGTGACTGCGGCGTGATCCGGCAGCAGCCGCAATAGCGAGAGACCTGTCACGGTCTTGCCGGAACCGGATTCGCCGATCAGCCCGAACACTTCGCCGGGCGCGATGGAAAAGCTGACGCCACGCACGGCCTCGACCGCGCGCGCCCCGATCGAGAAGGTGGTCCGCAGATTGTGGACCTCGACTAGCGGGGTCATAGCCGCGCTCTCAATTTGGGATCCATGACGTCGCGAATGCCGTCGCTCAAAAGGTTCAGGCCGAGCAGCGCGATCGATATCGCGGCGCCCGAGAGGGTGAGGACCCAGGGCGCTCGCTGAAAATATTCGCGGCCGTCCGCCATGATGGTTCCGAGCGACGGATTAGGCGGCTGCACGCCGAGGCCGAGAAAGCTCAATCCGGCCTCGATGACGATGCCGAACGCGACGCCGAGCGCGATCTGGACGAACAATGGCGCTGCGATATTGGGCAGGATCTCGCGGCCGATGATGCTGAAGGTCGATTGTCCCATCAGTTGCGCCGCCTGCACCCACGGCTCGTCTTTCACCACCAGCGCCATGTTGCGGGAAAGCCTTGCGAACAACGGGAAATAGATCAGCGCGATCGAAACCGCGATGTTGGTGGTGCCGAAGCCGAAGACCACCACCAGGAACAGCGCCAGCACGAAGCTTGGAAACGAGAACAGCAAGTCCGAGATGCGCATCAGCGTGGCGGCGGTCCAGCCGCCACGGTAGGCGGACACGAGACCGGCCGCGCTGCCGGCGAGCGCCGCCATCAGCACGCCGATCGCGCTCACGGCGAGCGAGACCCGCGCCCCATAGAGAATGCGCGTCAGCACGTCGCGCCCGAACGAGTCGGTGCCGAACGGATGCGCGAGATTGGGCGGCGACAGCAGAGCGAGGAAATCCGCATCGGTCGGCGAGTAGGGCGAAAGCCACGGCCCGGCGACCACCGCCGCGAGCACGATGGCGGTAATCATAGTGCCGACCAGAGCGAGCTTGTTGGTGAAGAAGGCGCCCATCCGGTTGCCTTAGGCCGCGCGCGGATTGAGCGCGGAGCATGTGAGGTCCACGACGAAATTCACGGTCAGCACGCAGACAAGAAACGTGAGCGCGCAGGCCTGCACCAGCGGATAGTCGCGGCCAAACGCGGCATCGACCATCAGGGCGCCGATACCCGGAATGCCGAAGATGCGTTCGACCACCACGGTGCCGCCGAGGAGGTAGCGGACCTGAAGGCCGATCACCGTCACGTAGGGGATCAGCGCATTGCGGAATACGTAGTGGACGAAGATGAATGAGCCCGCATAGCCGAGCGACCGCGCGACGCGCACGTGATCGCGGTGCAGCGTCTCGACCAGCGCGGTGCGCAGGATGCGGG
>JBBWZU010000469.1:0-3638 GCA_039649225.1 Hyphomicrobiales bacterium
CGATCTCTTTCAGCGCCGGCCGCTCGATCTTGCAGCGTGCGAAGGCATGCGGGCAGCGCGGATGAAAATGGCAGCCGGGCGGCGGCGCGAGCGGCGAGGGGATTTCGCCCTTGATGGTGCCGAAGCGCTGCTTGCGCGCATCGAGGCGCGGCACGTTGGCAAGCAGCGCCTGCGTGTACGGATGGTTCGGCGCCGCGAACAGCGCCTCGGTCGGCGCAAGCTCGACGATGCGGCCGAGATACATGATGGCGACGCGATCGGAGAGGTGTTGCACCACGCCGAGATCGTGACTGATGAACAGCAGCGTCAGATTCAAATCCCGCCGCAACTGCATGAACAGATTGAGGACTTGGGCTTGAATTGAAACGTCAAGTGCGGCGACGGATTCATCGCAGACGAGGAACTTCGGCTGCACGGCGAGCGCGCGTGCAATGCCGATGCGGGCGCGCTGGCCGCCGGAGAACTGGTGCGGATAGCGGTTGCGGTAGGACGGATCGAGGCCGACGCGACGCAGCATGTCGGCGACATAGTCGTCGCGCTTGGCGCGCGTCACGAGGCTATGCACCACCGGCGCCTCGCCGACAATGTCGGTCACGCGCAGGCGCGGATTGAGCGAGGCCATCGGATCCTGGAAGATCATCTGGACGGTCAGCGCGGCGTCCTTGCGCTGTTTCTCGTCGAGCGAGTCCATCGGCGTGCCGTGGAACGCGATGCTGCCCTCGCTCGGCGGCATGATACCGGCGACGATGCGCCCGAGCGTGGACTTACCGCAGCCGGACTCGCCGACCAGGCCGACTACTTCGCCCGCGTTGATGGAAAGATCGACGCCGTCGACCGCGCGCACGGCGATTTCTTGGCTGCCCGCGCCGAAGACATTCGCGATCCGCGCCGCGAGATCGAGCGGCTTGGCAAAGCGCTTGCTGATGGCGGCCAGGGAGATGATGGGCGTCATGCGACCGCACCCGCCTCGATATACGGATGCCAGCAGCGGGCCGCCTGAGCCGACGCCAGCTCCGTCAAATCCGGCATAACGTTGCAGGCCTGATCCGCCCGCGCACAGCGCGGCGCAAAGGCGCAGCCCGGCGGCAGATGCGCCAGTGACGGCGCCATGCCGGGGATTTGGGTGAGCGGCGTGCCGCGCTGGCCGTGGCTCGGCACCGAGCCGATCAGGCCGCGCGTGTAGGGGTGCAGCGGGCGAGCCAGTACGGCATCGACCGGACCCTGCTCGACGATGCGGCCCGCATACATCACGGCAATGCGATCGGCGAGACCGGCGATGACCGCAAGATCGTGCGTGACCCAGATCAACGCCGTGCCGGTCTCGGCCGCGAGCTTCTGCACCTCGGCGAGGATCTGCGACTGGATGGTGACGTCGAGCGCGGTAGTCGGCTCGTCGGCGATCAGCAAAGCCGGACGGTGCAGCAGCGCGATCGCGATCGCCACACGCTGGCGCATGCCGCCGGAAAACTGATGCGGATACGAATTCAGCCGCTCGTCCGGCGACGCGATGCCGACCATGGCGAGCGCATCGCGCGCCCGCGCGCGGGCGGCCGCGTGCGACACGTTCTCATGCGCGGTGATCGCCTCGATCATTTGCGTGTCTACCCGCAGCACCGGGTTGAGCGTCATCATCGGGTCTTGAAAGATCATCGCGATCTGCTTGCCGCGAATGGTGCGCAGCTCGGACTCGGGGAGGCCGGCGATGTTCTGGCCCTGAAACTGGATCGCGCCTTCGACGATGCGGCCTGGCAGATCGATCAGGCCGAGCAGCGAGAGGCCGGTGACGGTTTTGCCCGAGCCGGACTCGCCGACGATCCCGAGCACTTCGCCACGCCCGACCGCGAACGATACGCCGTCGACCGCCTTCACGACGCCGGCGCGGGTGAAGAAATGGACCTTCAGATCTTCGACGGAGAGAACGGCGCTCATGCTGTTAGCGCTTGAGCCGCGGGTTCATCACGTCGCGTAACTGGTCGCCGACCAGATTGATGGCGACGATCGCGATCAGCAGCGCGACGCCGGGATAGAACGCGACCCAGTATTTGCCTGACAGCATGAAGCCGTAACCGTTCGCGATCAGCAGCCCGAGCGAAGGCTCGGTGATCGGCACGCCGACGCCGAGGAACGAAAGCGTCGCCTCGAGCGCGATGGCATGCGCGACCTGCACGGTCGCGACCACGATCAGCGGCGGGAAGGCGTTCGGCAACAAATGGCGGAAGATGATGCGTGACTGCGGCAGCGCGAGGCATTGCGCCGCCTCGATGTATTCGCGTCGCCGTTCGGCCAGCGCCGAGCCGCGGATGGTGCGCGCGTAGTAGGCCCATTGTATCGAGACGAGCGCAATCACCACCTTGTCGACGCCCTTGCCGAGGATCGCCAGCAGGATGAGCGCGATCAGGATGGCGGGGAACGACAATTGGATGTCGACAAGCCGCATCAGGATGGTGTCGATCTTTCCGCCGAAATAGGCCGCCACGATACCGACTGTGGTGCCGGCCGCCAGTGCGATCACGGTCGCGACGACGCCGACGAACAGGCTCAGGCGTAGGCCGTAGAGGATCGCCGACACCATGTCGCGGCCCTGCTCGTCGGTACCGAGCCAATAGAGCTTGCCGTCGAGGCTGCGCTCGCCCGGCGGCAGCATGTTGTCCATGATGTTCAGCTGAGTGAGGTCGTACGGATTCTGTGGCGAGACCCAGGGCGCGAGGATCGCCACGACGATCAGCAGCATGACCAGCGCGAGCGCGCCGACCGCGAGCCAGCTCTCGGCGAACTCGCTCCAGGCGCGCGCCGCCCAGTGCTCCGGCGCGGCCGTTCCGGTTTCGACCTTGCCGGCGTCAATGACGGCCATCACGCCTCCTTTTCGGTAAGGCGCACGCGCGGATCAAGCAGCGTGTAGATCACGTCGACCGCGAGATTGATGATGACGAACATGCCGACCACGATGATCAGATAGGCGACGATCACCGGCCGGTCGAGGCGATAGATCGACTCGATCAAGAGCTTGCCCATGCCGGGCCAGGCGAACACGGTTTCGGTCACGACCGCGAACGCGATCATTGAGCCGAGCTCCAAGCCGATCACGGTGACGACCGGGATCATGATCGTTTTTAGCACATGCACGAACACGATGCGCGTGCGCGACAGGCCCTTGGCGCGCGCGAAGCGTACGAAGTCCTGCAACAGCGCCTCGCGCGTGCCCGCATAGGCGAGGCGCACGACCAGCGAAGCCTTGTAGATCGCAAGCGTCAGCGCCGGAAGAATGAGATGGCGCAGGCCGTCGAGCGTCAGGAACGACCACGAAATGCCGAAGATCTCGCGCGTGTCGCCGCGTCCGCCGGCCGGCAGCCATTTCAACTCGACCGAAAACGCCAGGATCAGCATCAGACCGAGCCAGAAATTCGGCAGCGAGAAGCCGAAGATCGAGCCGGTCATGATCGAGCGGCTGAGGAACGATTTCGGCGCAAGACCGGCGAGCAGCCCGAGCGGAATGCCGAGGCCGATGGAAAGAACGAGCGCGACGCCCGCAAGCTCCAGCGTCGCCGGCATGCGGCTGAAGATCAGTTCAGCGGCCGGAACGCCGTGCACGAAAGACTTGCCGAGATCGCCCGAGAGCGCGTGCACGAGAAAAAGCCAGA
>JBBWZU010000483.1:0-3720 GCA_039649225.1 Hyphomicrobiales bacterium
TTGCACGGTGGCGATGACGATCAGCGGCGGCAGGCAATTGGGCAGCAGATGCACGAACAAAAGCCGCCAGCGCGGCAGCGCCAGCGCCTCCGCCGCCTCGATGTATTCCTTGCGCCGCTCCACCAGCGCCGCGCCGCGCGCCGTGCGCGCATAGGCCGCCCATTCGACGATGATGAGCGCCAGCACGACATTCATGACGCCCTTGCCGAGGAAGGCGAGGATCATCATCGCCACCAGAATGGCCGGGAAGGACAGCTGGAGATCGACGGCGCGCATGATCAGCGTCTCGATCCGCCCGCCGAGATAGGCCGCTATCAGGCCGAGCGATCCGCCGACCGCGGCCGCGAACAGCGCCGAGCTGACGCCGACCCCGAGCGAGATGCGCAGCCCGTACATGATACCCGAAAGGATGTCGCGGCCCTGGTCGTCGGTGCCGAGCCAGAAGGTCTTGCCGTCGAGCGAGACCGAGCCCGGCTCCAGCCGGCTGTTCATGATGTCGAGCTGGAGCAGGTCATAGGGGTTCTGCGGCGCAATGAACGGCGCGAGCAGTGTCACAGCGACAATGAGGCACAGCAGCGCGAAGCCGAAGAAGGCGAGATTCGATTTGAAGAAGATGCGCGCGGCGCGCCGCGCCGGTGTCTCCTGCGCGGCGGGCCGATGCGGGACGCTGGATGCCGGCGCGCTCATCGTCAGGCTTCCTGCCCGCCGACCCTGACGCGGGGATCGAGCAAAGTGTAGATGATGTCGACGATGAGGTTGATGGTGACGAAGAGCACGACGATCAGCATCAGATAGGCGACGATGATCGGCCGGTCGAGGACGTTGATCGAGTCGATGATCAGCTTGCCCATGCCGGGCCAGCTGAAGATGGTTTCCGTCACGACCGAAAAGGCGATGACCGAGCCGAATTCGAGCCCGATGACCGTCACCACCGGGATCATGATGTTCTTGAGCACGTGCACGCCGATGACGCGCGTCTCGCTCAGGCCCTTGGCGCGGGCGAATTTGACATAGTCGAGCGGCAAGACCTCCATCACGCCGGCCCGCGTCAGCCGCAGCACCAGCGAGATCTTGAACAGCGACAGGTTGATCGCCGGCAGGAGCAGATGGGCGAGCCCGTCGCGCGTGAGGAACGAGACCTGCACGCCGAACAGCGGCGCGGTTTCGCCCCGCCCGCCGCTCGGCAACCAGCCGAGCTGGACCGCGAAGACCATGATGAGCACCAGCCCCACCCAGAAGGTCGGCAGCGAGAAGCCGAGGATGGATCCTGTCATGATCAGGCGCGAGGCAAACCCGTCCGGCTTCAGCCCGGCGTAAAGTCCGAGCGGGATGCCGAAGATCACCGCCATGATGACGGCGCAAATGGCCAGCTCCAGGGTGGCGGGCAGGCGCTGCAGGATCACGCGCAGCGCCGGCTCGTTGTAGACGTAAGAGACGCCGACATCGCCGTGCAGCGCGCCCTTGAGGAATTGCAGATATTGCGCCCACAGAGGTTGATCGAGCCCGAGCGCGACGATGATGCGCTGGCGTTCGACCTGGTCGGCGTCCGGCGGCACCAGAATGTCCACCGGGTTGCCGATGACATTCACCGCGACGAAGACGATCATCGTCATCGCCAGCATCACGAACAAGGCCTGGATCACGCGGCGGAACAGCCATTCGCTCATGCGCGCGCCTCTAGCGTCCCGTCCGCGACATCGAGCGCCATGCCGTCGCGCTGCGGATCGGCCCCGCCCTCGCGCCGGCCGCCTTGGATGCGGATGCCGTGCAGTGCCGCGAAGGCATAGCTCTGCCAGGAGCGCTTCACCTCATAACCGCGTGCCGCGACGGCGTCGGTGACAGTGCGGGGGATGCGGTTGGAGACTTCGATGATGTTGGAGACGGCCGCGATGCGCGGCGCCGCGACGGCCTCGCGCATGCTCATGCCGAAATCGATGACGTTCATCAGCCCCTGCGCAACCGAAGGCGCGATGTAGCTGCCGCCCGGCGCACCGATGACGAGATAAGGCTGTTCGTCGCGGAAGACGATCGTCGGGGCGGCGGAGCTGGAGCGCCGCTTGCCCGGCGCGATGGAGCCGGCGCGGCCGGGGCGGGGATCGAAGCGGCTCATCGTGCCGTTGTACATGAAGCCGAGCCCATCCGTTATGGCGCCGGAGGGGCTGCCGAGCGTATGCGTCAGCGCCACCGCGTTGCCGGCGTCGTCGACCACCGAGATATGCGTGGTGTCGCGCGCGGATTTGTCGCCCAGCCGCGTCACGACGGCGCGCTCGCCCGCCTTGATGCGCGACGCGACCTCGCCGCAATGCGCGGCGGAGAGCAGGCGCTCCACCGGCACATCGACATAGGCCGGATCGCCCATATGGGCGTCCTTGTCGATGGTCATGCGCTTCATCGCCTCGGCCAGCAGGATGATGTGTTCCGCCGCGCCATGCTCCAGCGCGCCGACGTCGAAATGCCCGAGGATGTGCAGCACCTGCAGCATCGAGAGCCCGCTGCCCGGTGGCGGGCTTGTGGCGATCTTCAGCCCGCGATAGTCGCCCCACAAAGGCGGGACGACCGACAGCTCGTAGGCGGCAAGATCGGCGCGCGAGATGAGCCCGCCATTCGCCGCCATGTCGTCAGCGATGCGTCCGGCGATCTCGCCACGATAAAAATCCTCCGGCCCGCGCCGCGCCAGCAGCTCCAGCGTGTCGGCCATGTCGGTGTTGACGACCACGTCGCCCGGCCGCTTCACGGCGCCATCGGTGCGGAAATAGATCTCGCGCCCGGTCTTGCTGAATCGCAGCTTGTCGATGGTGTTGGCCTGCCCGCTGCCGCTCTGGTCCTGGGTCCAGAACCAGTGGACGTGCGGGCGCACCGTAAAGCCGCGTCGCGCCTCGGCGGCGGCCGGCGCGATCACGTCTACCCAGTCGAAGGTGCCATAACGCGTAAGTGCTGCCGCATAGCCCTTGACGCTGCCCGGCGTGCAGGCGGCGAGATAGCCGATCTCGCTGGCATTGTCCTTGAGCAGAAACGCAAAACCGTCACCTGACTGGCCGACCAGCCTGTCGGTCCACATCTCGGGCGTCGCCGACAGCGAGGCGCGAGCGTAGAATTCCAGGATCTCATGCACGCCGCGCGCCGGCATATAGACCTGCATCGAGCCGAAACCCCCGATGCCCGCCATCTGCGGATCGACCACGCCCTGCATGAAGGCAGCCGCGATGGCGGCATCGACCGCGTTGCCGCCGCGCTTCAGCGCCAGCGCGCCGGCCTCCACGGCCTCAGGCTGCGGTGCGACGATCATTCCCCCCATCAGCGTGCGCGCCTCGATTTGAGGACGCCGGCGAGGAAGTCCTGCACTTTGCCGAGCGCCTTCATCCGATCATGCGAGACACCGGGCAGGAGGTCGAAGCGGACCTGAACGCCCGCCGCCTCGAACGAGCCGCGCAGGCTTTCCAGCCGCTCGGGACGCGTGCGGCCGGCATCGTTCGCGCCTTCCATCCAGTAAGTGCCACCGGGCTTGTGGGTGATCTCCCATGTCTCCAGATCGGCGTCGCCGACCAGCATCTGCACCGGCACCTGGCGCAGCGCCGCCGCGTTGAAATCAATGCCGAAGCGTTGCTTCAGGTCGCGGATGCCGACCCACCAGTCGCGCTGAGGGTCGAGCAGCGTCACCGATCCGGACGCGCCGATCGAGGCAGCCCAGAGCCGGTCCGGATGCAGGATGGCAAAGCGATG
>JBBWZU010000583.1:0-3145 GCA_039649225.1 Hyphomicrobiales bacterium
TGGTAAGACTGAAAACCGGACGACTGGCCCAGCGAATCCCGGAACCGCGTGTACTCGCTCGGCGTCATGGTGCGCAGGACGTCCCAGGCGCTGTTGAGCTGCTCGAAAATCCGCGCCACCCGCGTCAGCATCTTGAACGCCGCCTGCAGACGATCGCCGCGGATCGCATCGATCGCGGAACGCACCTCGTGGATCGCGAGCTTCATCCAGAGTTCGGATGTCTGATGCTGAATGATGAACAGCAATTCGTCGTGCGCCGTCGATAGCGGCTCTTGCGCATCCAAAATGCGTTCGAGGTGCAGATAGTCCGCATAGGACATGCCTCCCTTGAGATTCATCTGCGCGCCCTCGCGGGCGGGGTCATACGGAGTGGTCATGTCACGAGAGCCTTTTGTCGATACTTCGCGGCGTCCCAGCAGCGGCTGGCAATCACCTGCTCGATAATGGTAACGCCGCGCAGGATGTCGTCGACCCCAAGATAAAGCGGCGTGAAGCCGAACCGCAGCCGGTCGGGCGCGCGGAAGTCGCCGATCACGCCCCGTTCGATCAGCGCCTGCATGATGGCGTAGCCGTCGGGATGCCGGAACGAGACCTGGCTGCCGCGCGCCGCCGCATCGCGCGGTGAAGCCAGCACCAGGTCCGGACAGCGCGCTTCGATCTCGCGGATGAACAGCTCCGACAACGCGATCGATTGTGCCCGGACGTCGTCGAGCGACACGTCCTCCCACACGTCAAGCGCCGCATCGAGCACCGCCAGTGCCAGGACTGGAGGCGTTCCGACCCGCATGCGCTCGATTCCGATGCCGGCGCGATAATCAAGATCGAACGCGAATGGCGCGCGATGCCCCATCCAGCCCGATAGCGCGGGCAGCGCCGCCTGCGCGTGGCGCGGCGCCACATAGATGAAGGCCGGCGCGCCAGGTCCGCCGTTGAGGTATTTGTAGGTGCATCCGACCGCGAAATCGGCATCCGCCGCCGTCAAGTCGACCGGAATGGCGCCCGCCGAATGCGCCAGGTCCCAGATCGTCACGATGCCGGCCGCATGCGCCTTGCGGGTCAAAGCCTTCATGTCGTGCAGGCGGCCGGTGCGATAGTCGACTTCGGTCAGCATCAGGACCGCGACGCTGTCGTCGATGGCATCCGCGATCGCTTCCGGGTCGAGAACCTTCAGCGCGAGGCCGCGTCCGAGCATGCCCGTCAGGCCTTGCGCGATATAAAGATCGGACGGGAAGTTGCCATTGTCCGACAGGATCACGGCTCGTTGCGGATTAAACGCGAGCGCTGCCGCCAGCGCCTGATAGAGCTTGATCGACAGCGTGTCGCCCATGACGACCGTTCCGGCCGGCGCGCCGATGAGGCGGGCGATGCGATCGCCGACCCGGCGCGGCTGTGTCATCCACCCGGCGGTATTCCAGCCGCGGATCAGCTGTTCGCCCCATTCGTCGGCCATCACGGCCGCGATGCGCGCATTTGCGGCGATCGGCAGCGCACCGAGCGAGTTGCCGTCGAGATACACGACGCCGTCGGGGATGTGGAACAGCGCGCGTGTCTTGGTAAAGTCCGTCATGACATGATCCATATCCCATCTTTCGAAGACGCCGCCATTACCTTTCACGCTTGTTCAGCTCAGCCAGGAGCAACCGCACGGTTGGGCTATCCGCGTCGGATGTGTTGACGATCGCGGTCACCGGCCATGCCAAAGGTTCCGCCAGCGGACGCGTCTCGATACCGCTCGGTCCGGTCCGTGCGGCGCTCTTGTCGACGATCGCAATCCCGGCGCCCTGCCCGACAAGGGCAAGAAGGACCGATTGTGTCCTCGCCTCGCATCGCACGCGCAGCGGCACTTGCGTGGCGGCGAACACGCGCTCCAGCTCGCGGCGGAACGGACTGTCGGGCGGCAGCGTCAGCAACTCGCGCTCGCCGAGTTGCCGCAGATGCACGATGGACCTTGCCACCAGCGGATCGCCGCTCGGGATCGCGAGCACGGGCTTTAATGGCGCAAGCCGGTGAGCCGTCAACTCCGCGTCAGGCGTCAACGTTGAGACGATCGCGATATCGGCGCGGCCGGAGCGCAGCTCGTTCATGCAGTCGTGCTCGCCCATGGCTTCGATGTCGAGCCGCAGCGCGGCGTGACGCGCCATCAGGCGGCCCGCAACGGCGGCGATTCGGCCGTCGGCCAGAACCGGCAGTGCCACGATCCGCACATGGCCACGCACACCCGACGCGATGAGGCGGGCAGCATCGGAAATGCGCTGCAGTCCGTTGTGATGACGCAGCACCGCATCGTGAAGGCTCCGTGCGGCGAACGTCGGCTCGAAGCGACGGCCCGCGCGGTCGAACAGCGCAACACCGATCGTCGCCTCGAGCTCGGTGATGGCGCGGCTCACGGCCGGCTGCGAGATCCGCAGTGACGCAGCGGCGTGGCGCGTCGATCGCAAGCGAAACGCCGCCGCGAAGATCTCCAGTTGCCGCGTCGAGAGGCGCACGATTTGTACGACCTTTTTGTATAACCTCTGTGCATCGACAGATGCCGATTTTGTATTTTTATCTTATCACCGATCGAGGCATCATTCCATGAGAAGCGACACTCCGACAGAGGAGACCCTCGTGTCCGCGTTCGATCAACTTCGCAAATTTCCTCGTGCGCGACTGCTCTCCGCGCCAACGCCGATCGAGGCTCTGCGGCGGCTCTCAGATCATCTCGGTGTCGAGGTGCTGGCGAAGCGCGACGACCTGACCGGGCTCGGCATGGGCGGCAACAAGATCCGCCAGCTGGAATTCTACCTCGGCGCTGCGCTGGCCGAGGGCGCCGACACCGTCCTCATCACCGGTG
The DNA here is from genome assembly GCA_039649225.1 of Hyphomicrobiales bacterium. Lineage (GTDB taxonomy): Bacteria > Pseudomonadota > Alphaproteobacteria > Rhizobiales > Xanthobacteraceae > PALSA-894. The sequence continues at coordinate 2,834 of JBBWZU010000583.1, forward strand.
CGGTGCAATCGAACTATGTCCGCGCTGCGGCGGCAGCGGCAGCGAAGCTCGGCCTCGACGCCGTCGTGCAGCTCGAGGAGCGCGTGTCCGGCATGCATCCGGCGTACTATACGTCCGGTAACGTGTTTCTCGCCGATCTCCTCGGCGCGCGACGCATGTCTTTTCCCGAAGGTGAAAACGAGCGGGGCGCTGATCAAGCGTTGCGCGAGGAGGCAGACCGGTTGCGGCGACAGGGTCGGCGCCCCTATGTCATCCCGCTCGCGCTCGACAATCCGCCGCTCGGTGCCCTCGGCTATATGCTGGCAGCCGAAG
>JBBWZU010000600.1:0-7816 GCA_039649225.1 Hyphomicrobiales bacterium
CCCCACCTCCGCCTCGACCTTCTCGACCTCTTCGTCTTCGACGCCGAGATAGGCGGCGACGACCTTCTGGTCGTTGCGCACGGCTTCGGGCGTGCCGTCGGAGATCTTCACGCCGTAATCGAGCACGACCACATGATCCGATATCTGCATCACGACCGACATGTCATGCTCGATCAGCAGGATCGAAGTCGCGTGCTCGCGGCGGATCGACAGCAGCAGCGCGTTGAGCTCGGCGCTTTCGCGCGGATTAAGCCCCGCAGCCGGCTCGTCGAGGCAGAGCAGCACCGGCTCGGTGCACATCGCGCGCGCGATCTCGAGCCGGCGCTGTGCGCCATACGGCAAGTCGCCGGCCGGATCGTCGGCACGGTCGAGCAAATCGGTCTTTTCCAGCCAATAGCGCGCCTTCTCGACCGCGACCTTTTCGGCCCGGCCATAGACATGCGGCAACAGCACGCCGAGCAGCGTATAGCCCGATGCGATCATCAGCGTGTTGTGCTGCGCCACCAGCATGTTCTCGAACACCGTCATGCCGGTAAACAGGCGGATGTTCTGGAACGTGCGCGCGACATGCGCCTGCTGCGTCACCAGATAGTCCGGCATGCGTTCGAGCAGAAACAGCGCGTCATTGCCGCGATAAAGACTGCGCGTGCCGCGATCGGTCAGCGTCTCGATCTCGCTCCAGATCGAATTGTCGCCATGGGCGAGCGCAATGCGGCCTTCGGTCGGCTTGTAGAAACCGGTGATGCAGTTGAACACCGTGGTCTTGCCGGCGCCGTTCGGGCCGATCAGCGCCGTGATGCCGCCGCGCGCCGCCTCGAACGAGAGGTCATCGACCGCGACAAGGCCGCCGAAGCGCATCGAGAGATGCTCCACGCGCAGCACCGGCGTGGTGATGGACACGCTCATCCGTGCCCCTCTTTGACCATCGAGCCCAAGATTGTTCGGCGCTCTTTGTAGAAGGCCGAGGGCTCGCGCGTGCCGACCAGGCCGCGCGGCTTCCAGATCATGATCAGCACCATCGCAAAGCCGAACAGCAGCATGCGATACTGGGTCGGGTCGAAGTCGTTGCCGAAGATGTATTTGAGGAAATCGAGCTCGCGCATGATCTCGGTGCCGCCGATCATCGCGACGGCGGCGACCGCAACGCCGATCTGGCTGCCCATGCCGCCGAGCACCACGATCGAGAGGATGGTCGCGGATTCAAGGAAGGTGAAACTTTCCGGCGAGATGAAGCCCTGCCGCGCGGCGAAGAAGGAGCCCGCAAACCCTGCGAACATCGCGCCCATCGCGAACGCGGTGAGCTTGGTATTCGTCGTATTGATGCCGAGCGAGCGGCAGGCGATCTCGTCCTCGCGCAGCGCCTCCCAGGCGCGTCCCACGGGAAGCTGGCGCAGCCGGATCGTCACATAGGCCGTGACAAGCGCGAGTCCGACAATGACGTAGTAGAGGAACAGCGTGCGGTGGATCGGCGTGAACTCGAGCCCGAAGGTTGCCGCGAAGCCTTCGTCCGAGGCATTGAACGGAATGCCGAACAAAGTCGGGCGCGGAATGCCGCTGATGCCCGCATAGCCGCCGGTAAACGACACCCAATTGATCAGCACCAGGCGGATGATCTCGCCGAAGGCGAGCGTGACGATCGCCAGATAGTCGCCGCGCAACCGCAGCACCGGAAAGCCGAGCAGGATGCCCCAGAAGGCGGAGAGGCAGCCGGCCAGCGGCAGCAGCAGCCAGAACGAGAAGCCGAATTCCTTGGCGAGCAGCGCGTACGAATAGGCGCCGACCGCGTAGAACGCCACGTAGCCGAGATCGAGCAGGCCGGCGAGGCCGACCACGATATTGAGGCCCCAGCCGAGCATGACGTAGATCAGGATCTGGATCCCGAAATTGTCGACCCATTTCAGCGCGCCCTGCGGGCCGACCAGCACCATGATCAGGATCGGATAGACCACGATGAAGCCGAGTGCGAACGGCGTGAACCAGTTGGAAAAGCCGGTCTTGACCGCCGCGAAGGTCGCGCTTGTCCCGCGCAGCGCGCGCCGCTCGCGCCACGGATCGACCACGAGCGAACCGAACAGCTTGGCGGCGGTGATGACGGCGACGAACGAGAGCAGAAGCGGCATGCGGGTTTCGAGCTCGAGCTCGTTGCGCATGTTCTGCACGGTCTTGAAGCCGACCAGCGGCAGGAACAGCGCGAAGGTGATCAGCGCGGTCAGCCCGGCATCCTTCAGCGCTTTGCCCACCTCGAGGCGTGGGGCGGCGGTGGTCGCCATCAGACCTTCTCGACTTCGGGCCGTCCCAGCAGGCCCTGCGGCAGGAAGATCAACGTGATGGCGAGGATCGAGAACGCCGCGACGTCCTTGTAATCGATCGAGAAGTAGGCCGACCACATGGTCTCGATCAGGCCGATCAGCAACCCGCCGATCACCGCGCCCGGCAACGAGCCGATGCCGCCGAGCACCGCGGCCGTGAAGGCTTTGATCCCGGGCACGAAGCCGTCATAGAAGCTGACCACGCCGTAATACATCAGGTACATGGTGCCGGCGACGGCGGCGAGGGCCGCTCCGATCACGAAGGTGATCGCGATGGTGCGGTCGACGTCGACGCCGACCAGCGCCGCCATCTTCTGGTCCTGCTCGCAGGCGCGCTGGGCGCGGCCGAGCGAGGTTTTCGTCACCAGATACCAGAATGCCGCCAGCAGAATGGCGGTGATCGCCCAGATGATGAGCTGGCGATACGAGATCGTGACGTCGTAGCCGTTGCCTTCCATGACCGTGATGACGTCGCGCAGCAGCGGCGGGATCGGCTTGTTGCGCGGGCCCTGCGTGACCTGCACGAAATTCGACAGGAAGATCGACATGCCGATCGCCGAGATCAGCGGGGCGAGGCGGAACGAGCCGCGCAGCGGCCGGTAGGCGACGCGCTCGATGGTCCAGTTCACCAGCGAGGTGAAGATCATCGCGACGATCATCACGATGAAGAGCGCGAGCACCATCGAGGTCATGCCGAGCCAGGTGGTCAGGATCAGCAGCGCGATCAGCGCCACGAAGGCCGACACCATGAAGACGTCGCCGTGGGCGAAGTTCACCATGCCGATGATGCCGAAGACCATCGTGTAGCCGATGGCGATGAGCCCGTAGATCGAGCCGAGTGTAATACCGTTGATCAACTGCTGGACGAAAACTTCCATGCGTCCGCCGTGCCCCAACCGGGGCTCCCCTGGTTGTCCCGGCGCCCGCTGCCCCGCTGCTGCGGAACAGCCTGTCATCAATTCTTAACAGGCGCTTTTGAAAGCAGCAACGGCGCTCTGCCTTCGACCACAGCGGATTGGTTCGGGGCGGCGCGGATTGCTAAGCTCTCCCGCAATGGACACCACATCCGAGCTCATCATACGGGTCGGCGCAGCGCTCGGCGTCTTCGCCGTGATGGCGCTGTGGGAACTGCTCGCCCCGCGCCGGGCCTGGAGCGTCGGCCGCGCGCCGCGCTGGCCGAGCAACCTCGGGATTCTGCTGCTGGACGCAGCTCTGGTGCGGCTGCTGTTTCCGGTTGCGGCGGTCGGCGTGGCCGTCATCGCCGCGCAGCGCGGCTGGGGGCTGTTGAACATCAGGCTGTGGCCGCCGGTGCCGGAGGGGCTGCTCGGTTTCGTCCTCGGGTTCCTGGCGCTCGATCTTGCGATTTACGCCCAGCACGTGGCGTTTCACAAAGTCCCGCTGCTGTGGCGGCTGCACCGCATGCACCACGCCGATCTCGACATCGATGTGACGACCGGGTTGCGCTTCCATCCGATCGAGATCGTGCTGTCGATGCTGCTGAAGATGGCCGTGGTTGTGCTGATCGGTGTGCCGGCGGTCGCGGTGATCGCGTTTGAGGTCGTGCTCAACGCGACCTCGATATTCAATCATTCCAACGCCGCAATGCCGCGCTGGCTCGACCGGATCGTGCGGCTGCTGATGGTGACACCGGACATGCATCGTGTGCACCACTCGGTGCTGCGGCGCGAGACCGACAGCAATTTCGGATTCAATCTGCCCTGGTGGGACCGGTTGTTCGGCACGTATCGGGCAGAGCCCGAAGCCGGGCACCTGAGCATGACGATCGGCCTGCCGATCTTTCGCGATTCCCGCGAGCTGCGCCTCGACCGGCTCGTGACGCAGCCGTTCCGCGATGACGCGCATCCGCCGGCGGATGCGACAAGCGGCCCGCCATAGTACCGACGAACCCCAATTTAGTCCTTGGCGGCGCGCGGCCGCGGCGGCATGTTCGCGTCAAAGCAGGCCAAGTTGGCGCGCGGACTTGCGCCGCCACGGCGGATTTGCGCCGCAACGGAGGAATACCATGAGCCGGATGAAGCCCGAGGACGTGATCGCCGGAAAAAACCGGCCATTCACCGGCGCCGAATACCTGGAAAGTCTGCGTGACGGACGCGAGGTCTACATCTACGGCGAGCGCGTCGAGGACGTCACCAAGCATCCGGCATTTCGCAATTCCGCGCGCTCGATCGCGCGGCTCTACGACTCGCTGCATGATGGCAAACACAAGGACGTGCTCACCTGTCCGACCGACACCGGCGGGGGCAGCTTTACGCACAAGTTCTTTCGCGTCGCGCGCTCGCGCGAGGATCTGGTCGCCCAGCGCGAAGCGATCGCCGCCTGGGCGCGCATGTCCTATGGCTGGATGGGGCGCACGCCGGACTACAAGGCCTCGCTGATGAATACGCTCGGCGTGCAGCATGATTTTTATGAGAAATTCGCCCCCAATGCGAAGGCTTGGTACCGTCGCGCGCAAGAGAACGTGCTGTTCATGAACCATGCGATCGTCAATCCGCCGGTCGATCGCAACAAGGCGCCCGAACAGGTGCGCGACGTGTTCATCACGATCCAGAAGGAGACCGATGCGGGCGCTTACGTGTCGGGCGCCAAGGTGGTGGCGACAGCGTCAGCGATCACGCACTACAATTTCCTCGGCCAGAACGCCGCGATGCCCGTCAGTGACCCCGACCTCGCGATCATGTTCATCGCGCCGATGAACGCGCCGGGGGTGAAGCTGTTCTGCCGCACCTCCTACGAGATGATGGCGAGCGTGATGGGCACGCCCTTCGACTATCCGCTTTCCTCGCGCTTCGACGAGAACGACGCGATCTTCGTGTTCGACAATGTCCTCATTCCCTGGGAAGACATCCTGATCTATCGCGACGTCGAGAAGCTCAAGACCTTCTATCCGCGCTCGGGTTTCGTGAACGGCTTTCAGTTTCAGGGTTGCACGCGGCTTGCCGTGAAGCTCGACTTCCTGGCCGGCGTGATCATCAAGGCGCTGCGCGTCACCGGCGCGGATGAATTCCGCGGCAACCAGGCGATGCTTGGCGAGGTGATCGCCTGGCGCAACCTGTTCTGGGCGATCTCTGACGCGATGGCGATGAATCCGGTGCCGTGGACCGACAGCGCGGTGCTGCCGAACGCGCAGTCAGGCTCGAGCTATCGGGTCTTCGCCGGCGATGCCTATCGGCGCTGCAAGGAGATCGTCGAGAAGATCATCGCGTCGGCGCTGATTTACCTGCCGTCCTCGACCAAGGATTTCGAGAACCCCTCGATCGACAAGTACCTGGCCAAATATGTGCGCGGCTCGAACAATATCGGCTATCGCGAGCGCATCAAGATCATGAAGCTGTTGTGGGACGCGGTCGGCACCGAATTCGGCGGCCGGCACGAGCTCTATGAAATCAACTACGCCGGCAACCACGAGGACATCCGCATCCAGGCGCTGTTCAACGCGCGCGGCTCGGGCGCTTATGACCGGATGGTGGCGCTCGCCGATCAGTGCCTTGCGGACTACGACGAGAAGGGATGGACCGGCGATACCTGGATCAATCCGGACGACGTCGCGTATCCGGGATTGCCGGGGACCGCCCGTGCCGCCGAATGACTTCATGTTGGAGCATGATCTTATCCGACCTGCCTACGCCCGCTGAAGCATTGGTCCGCACGACTAGAACTATGCCAGGGCTTCGCGCAGGCGGGAAACCGGAAGACCACCCCGGATCACGTCCGGGGCACGCTTTTCGGGATCATGCTGTCAGCGGGTGACGCCGGAGCGCACCGAGGCCACGGACTGCGAACGCGCGCAAACGATCTTGATGCGGTCATTCTCGCGCAGGTCCTGCGCCAGCGAAGTTTCGGCGAGGAAGGTCTGCCCATGGAGGAAGCAGGTCATCGGATTTGCAAACTCGGTGGGCACCCGCATGACATCCGAGGCGTTGTCGCGGGTGCAGTCCCGGATGTCCGGGGTGACGGAGACCGAGCAGATGAGGATCAAGGCCGTGAGCATAGCGAGCTCCAATCTGGTTGGATCGGCGCTCCTCCGGGCTTTTGTTCGCCGAGCCGTGACACGCACAGTGTCCGCCCAACAATTTTCTTAGGTCTTAACAAGCAATATGTGGGCCAATACGCTCAGCACTTGTACGTATTCGCGCAAGACGCGCCAGGATTGTCCTCAATTTGGCCGTCGGACGTGGCAGACGGCTGTCCAATACAGTAGTAGCGTGGAGCGATGAGCTGGTTCGATCAACGGCCCGACGACGCCATGATGGGTTCCTTCGAGGCCGTCGGCCCGGACCACATCCATACCGTCGACCAGGCGCAATTCCGCGAGGCGATGAGCCGGCTCGGCGCCGCCGTGCACGTGGTGACGACCGCGGGGCCGGCTGGAACCGCCGGGTTCACGGCGACCGCGGTGGTCTCGGTGTCCGACCAGCCGGCAACCCTGCTGGTCTGCGTCAACCGCCGCAGCCAGGTCGCGCCGCTGCTCGAAGCGAACCGGGTGCTGTGCGTCAATACGCTGCGCGCCGGCGCCGATAACATCGCCGACGTGTTCGCGGGACGCACGCGCGTCTCGATGGGGCAGCGCTTCGACACCGGCTCATGGATGGAGCTTTCGACCGGCGCGCCGGTGCTCAGCGATGCGGTGGTGGCGTGCGATTGCCGCGTGATCGAGATCAAGGCGGTGGCGACGCACAACGTGATCTTCGCCGGCGTCGTCGGCGTGCGGCTGGGCGGCGCCGGGTCGGCGCTCGTCTATCATGAGCGCGCCTACAAGCAGGTTTAGCGCCCCGCGTGGCGCTGCGAGTTCCTCCATGAAGTTCCCAATCCCGCCTGCCGATGACCGTGAACCATGCGCGCCGCACGAACGTTGCTTTGGCGATGGGAAGGAGAGATGCCATGGCTGACCAGGACAAGCACCGCGAACACAAAAAGAAGACCGGGCAGGGCAAGGCTGCCGCCAATCTCGGTCAGAAGGACGCGCAGCAGCAGCAACATAGCGATTCGGAACTTGCCCAGATGGGCGAGCAATCCGGCAGGCAGGAATCCGGCAAGGGGAAACCCCAGTCCGAATAACCTGCGGCGTTCGGCAGAGTTTCCGGCGGGCGGGCGGTTCGCTATGCTGACCGCATGGCTGCCACCGTCCTGCCGCTGTTTCACCTGTTCGGCGACCCGCCGGACGACAAGGCGTTCGACTTCATCCAGGTCGAGCCGCTGGTGTCGCGGTCGTCCGCACATGACTGGAAAATACCGGCGCATCGCCACCGCGATCTGTTTCAGATCTTCCTGATCGAGCATGGCGGGGGGGAGATGACTTATGAGGCGTCGGTCCTGCCATTCGCCGCGCCCGCCGCGCTGCTGATCCCGCCGACGACCGCGCATGGATTTCGCTTTCACCCTGAGGTATCGGACGGCTGGGTGGTGAGCTTCACCGAGGATGTGGCGGACGGGCTCGGCGACCGCTCCGGCGCGGCGCTCGCGCGCCTCAAGGAGCTTGCCGCAACGCC
>JBBWZU010000784.1:0-5771 GCA_039649225.1 Hyphomicrobiales bacterium
CGGACGAAGTCCATCGCAATGCGCTGGCGGCGATCGCGGACCGTTTCGCGACGATCGCGGTGAATGTGGACGCGGTGCCGGATTAGAGCACAGGACGCTCAAATAGCTCCGTCATGGCCGGGCTTGACCCGGCCATCCACGTCTTGCTTTTTGGCGCGATCGAGAAGTTAAGTCGTGGATGCGCGGGTCAAGCCCGCGCATGACGATTGGAGAGGCGGCTACTCCGCCGCCTGCCGCGCCGCGGCGAGCGGATCGTAGTTGAGGATCGGCGCGAGCCAGCGCTCGGCCTCCCGCAGTGTCCAGCCCTTGCGTGCGGCGTAGTCCTCGACCTGATCGCGCTCGATCTTGCCGACGCCGAAGTAGTGCGCTTCGGGATGGCTGAAATAGAGCCCCGACACCGAGGCGCCGGGCCACATCGCGAAGCTCTCGGTCAGCTTCACGCCGATGCGCTCGCCGTCGATCAACGAAAAAAGCGTGGCCTTCTCGGTGTGATCGGGCTGCGCCGGATAGCCGGGCGCAGGCCGGATGCCGCGATAGCTCTCGCCGATCAGATCCTTGCTGGTCAACGTTTCATGCCCGGCGTAACCCCAGAACTCCTTGCGCACGCGCTGATGCATCCGTTCGGCGAAGGCTTCGGCGAGACGATCCGCCAGCGCCTTGACCATGATCGACGAATAGTCGTCATTAGCGTGCTTGAAGCGATCCGCGATCACGTCCTCGCCGATGCCGGCGGTGACGACGAAGGCGCCGATGTAGTCCTGCAACTTGCTGTCCGCAGGCGCGACGAAATCCGCGAGCGCGATGTTGTGGCGCCCCTCGCGCCGCGCCAACTGCTGGCGCAGCGTGTGCAGCACGTGCGATTCCGACGCGCGCGTATCGTCGGCATACAGCCGGATGTCGTCGCCCGATGAGTTCGCAGGCCAGAAGCCGACGGCGGCGGCGGCCTTGAACCAGTTCTCCTCGACGATCTTCTTCAACATCGCTCTTGCGTCGTCATAAAGCGAACGCGCGGCCTCGCCGAACTTGTCGTCCTCCAGGATCGCGGGGAATTTTCCCGACAGCTCCCAAGTCGAGAAGAACGGCGACCAGTCGATGTAGTCGATCAGCTCGGCGATCGAATAATCCTCGAACACGCGCGTACCGAGGAAGCTGGGTTTCGGCGGCACGTAGGCGCCGGACCAGTCGAGCGTCAGCGCATTCTTGCGCGCATCCTTGAGCGAAAGCCGCTTCTTGTTCTCCTCGCCGCGGGCATGAGCGGCCGCGATCTTGGCGTATTCGTCCCGCACCTCGGTGACATAGGCGCCGCGCAGCTGCTGCGAGAGCAACTGCGACACCACGCCGACCGCGCGGCTCGCATCGGTGACGTACACGGCCTGCCCGCGGCGGTAGTTCGGATGGACCTTCACGGCCGTGTGCACGCGGCTGGTGGTCGCGCCGCCGATCAACAGCGGCAACGCGAACCCCTCGCGCTCCATCTCGGCGGCGACGTGGCACATCTCATCGAGCGAGGGCGTGATCAGTCCCGACAGGCCGATGATATCGGCCTTCTCGGCCTTGGCGGTCTCGAGAATCTTGGTTGCCGGCACCATCACGCCGAGATCGATCACCTCGTAATTGTTGCACTGGAGCACGACGCCGACGATGTTCTTGCCGATGTCATGCACGTCGCCCTTCACGGTCGCCATGACGATCTTGCCGGCGGACTTGGCCTGGCTGACGCCGTTCGCCTGCTTCTCCTGCTCCATGAACGGCAGCAGATAGGCGACCGCCTGCTTCATCACGCGGGCGGACTTGACCACTTGCGGCAGGAACATCTTGCCCGAGCCGAACAGATCGCCGACCACGCCCATGCCGGCCATCAGCGGGCCCTCGATCACGTCGAGCGCCCGCGCCGCGGCAAGCCGCGCCTCCTCGGTGTCGTCGGCGATGTAGTCGGTGATGCCGTGCACCAGCGCGTGGCTGAGCCGCTTGCCGACGTCCCATTCGCGCCAGGCCAGGTCGGCTTCCTTGGCCTCCTTGCCCTTACCCTGGAAGCGTTGCGCGATGGCGAGCAGCCGCTCGGACGCATCCTCGCGCCTGTTGAGCACGACGTCCTCGCAAGCCTCGCGCAATTCCGGATCGAGATCGTCATAGACGGCCATCTGGCCGGCATTGACGATGCCCATGTCCATGCCGGCCTTGATGGCGTGATAGAGAAACACCGAATGCATCGCCTCGCGCACCGGCTCGTTGCCGCGGAACGAGAACGAGAGGTTCGAGACGCCGCCCGAGATGTGGACTCCGGGCAAATTCTGCCTAATCCAACGCGTCGCCTCGATGAAGTCGACGCCGTAATTGTTGTGCTCCTCGATACCGGTCGCGATCGCAAAAATGTTCGGATCAAAGATGATGTCCTGCGGCGGAAAGCCGACCTGGCTCACCAGGATGTCGTAGGCGCGCTGGCAAATCGCGATCTTGCGCTCGTAGGTGTCGGCCTGGCCTTTCTCGTCGAACGCCATGACGACGACGGCGGCGCCATGGCGGCGCACGACCTTGGCATGCTTGATGAACTCGGCCTCGCCCTCCTTCATCGAGATCGAGTTGACGACCGACTTGCCCTGCACGCATTTCAGGCCCGCCTCGATGATGGCGAACTTGGACGAATCGATCATCACCGGCACGCGCGCGATGTCGGGTTCGCTTGCGATCAGGTTGAGGAATGTCGTCATCGCCTGCTGACTCTCGAGCAGGCCCACCGCCATGTTGACGTCGATGACCTGCGCGCCGTTCTCGACCTGATCGCGCGCGACCGCGAGCGCAGCCGTATAATCGCCTGCCGTCACCAGTTTCCTGAATTTGGCCGAGCCGGTCACGTTGGTGCGCTCGCCGACATTCACGAACGGGATTTCGGCCGTGAGCGTAAAGGGCTCGAGGCCGGAGAGCCTTAAGTGCGGTGCAACTTCAGGGGCTTTGCGCGGCGTCTTGCCCTTCACAGCCTCGGCGATGGCGCGGATATGCGCCGGCGTCGTGCCGCAGCAGCCACCGACGATGTTCACGAGGCCGGCGCTGGCGAATTCTCCCAGCAGCCCGGCCATGAACTCCGGGCTCTCGTCGTAGAGCCCGAACTCGTTCGGCAGACCGGCGTTCGGATAGGCGCAGACCAGCGTGCCGGCGATGCGCGAGAGCTCATCGATGTGCGCGCGCATCTCCTTGGCGCCGAGCGCGCAGTTCAGTCCGACCGAAACCGGCGCCGCATGCTGCACCGAATTCCAGAAGGCGGCCGGCGTCTGGCCCGACAGCACGCGCCCGGAGAGGTCCGTGATGGTGCCGGAAATCATGATCGGCACGCGGATGCCGCGCGCCTCGGTCTCGTCCATGATCGCGTGGATCGCGGCCTTGGCGTTCAGCGTGTCGAAGATCGTCTCGATCAGCAGCAGGTCGGCGCCGCCGTCGAGCAATCCGCGCACCTGCTCGGCATAGGCGTCGCGCAATTTGTCGAACGTGATCGCCCGATAGCCCGGATCGCCGACATCCGGAGAGATCGAGGCGGTGCGGTTGGTCGGTCCGAGCGCGCCGGCGACAAAGCGCGTGCGGCCGTCCTCGGCCTGCGCCGTGGTCGCGGCCTCGCGCACCAGCTTGGCGCCCTCGAGATTCAGCTCGTAGGCAATCTCCTGCAGGCCATAGTCGGCCTGCGCGATCGCGGTCGACGAGAACGTATTGGTCGAGACGATATCGGCGCCCGCGCGGAAATATTGCAGGTGGATGTCGCGGATCGAGTCGGGTTGGCTGAGGTTGAGCAGATCGTTGTTGCCGCGCACCTCGCGGTTCCAGGCATCGAAACGCGACCCGCGATAGCCGGCTTCGTCGAGCTTGAACTCCTGAATCATCGTGCCCATCGCGCCGTCGAGCACCAGAATGCGCTCGGCGGCGGCGGCACGCAGGGCTTTCTCGACAGTCATTACGCGGCCTCTTGGCTGTGTGCGGGACGCAGCCCGAGCAGATGGCAGATCGCGTAGACGAGATCGGCGCGGTTCATGGTGTAGAAATGAAAATCGCTCACCCCCCGATCGACCAGGTCGAGCACCTGTTCGGCGGCGATCGCGGCGGCGATCAGCTTGCGCGTCGCCGCATCGTTGTCGAGCCCGTCGAAGCGTGCCGCAAGCCAGTCCGGCACCGAAGCGCCAGCGCGTTCGGCAAAGCTCTTGGCAAGCTTGAAATTCTGCACCGGCAGAATGCCAGGCGTGACCGGCACGTTGATGCCGCGCGCGCGCACGCGATCGAGATAGCGGAAATAAAGATCATTCTCGAAGAAGAACTGCGTCACGGCGCGCGTCGCACCTGCATCCACCTTCGCGGCCAGCATGTCGATGTCGGCTTCGACCGAGCCTGAGTCCGGATGTTTCTCCGGATAGGCCGACACCGACACCTCGATATCGCCGATGCGCTTGATGCCGGTGACGAGGTCAGCCGCGTTGGAATAGCCTTGCGGATGCGGCGCGTAGCGCTCGCCGACACCGCCGGCCGGATCGCCGCGCAGCGCCACGATGTGGCGCACGCCCGCGTCGCGGTAACCGCGAATGACGTCATCGACTTCATCGCGCGTCGCGCTCACGCAGGTCAGATGCGCGGCCGGCGTCAGCGGCGTCTCGGCAATGATGCGTTTGACCGTCGCATGGGTGCGCTCACGCGTCGTGCCACCCGCCCCATAGGTGACGGAGACGAAATTCGGCCGCAACGGGCCCAATCGCTCGATCGAGTCCCAGAGCGTGCGCTCCATCTCGTCGGTCTTCGGCGGGAAGAACTCGAACGAGACGTTGATGCGCGGCCCGCGGATGGTGCGACTGGCTCGTGCGATATCAGACATTACGCAACCTCCCGCTCGGCCGACGCGAGCGCCACGCGCGGATCGCGCGCGAGCCACAGCGACACGGCAATCTTTCCGTCCGAGCCCGGTTCGGGCGGCAATACGCGATGCAGCGCGACATCAAGACCGGCCGCGTCCATCCATTGCGACACGGTCTCGGCCGTAAAGCCGAGGCGCAAATGTGCATGCTCCTCACGCAGGAATTCCAGATCGTGCGGCGCAAAATCGACCACCAGCAACCGCCCCTGCGGACGCAGCGTGCGCGCGGCTTCGGCAATCGCGCGCGCCCCATCATCGAGGAAGTGCAGCACCTGATGGATCACGACGACGTCGAAGGAATCCTTCGGCACCGGCAGCTCGTAGATATCGCCCTGCCGTACGCTGCAATGCTTCAAGCCGCTGCGCTCCAGCCGCGCGCGCGCGAGCGAGAGCATGTCGAGCGACATGTCGATACCGAGCCCGCGCTCGATCTCCGGGCCGAACAGTTCCAGAATGCGTCCCGTTCCGGTGCCAAGATCGAGAAAAGCGCGGATCGGCCGATCAGCGAGCGCTGCCTGGATCGCGCCTTCCACGGCGGCGTCCGCGACATGCAGGCGGCGGATGCGGTCCCATTGCGCGGCGTGCTGGCTGAAATAGGTCTGCGCCGAGGAGGCGCGCGCCGCGCGCACCGCGGCCAGGCGCCCGCGATCGCGCATCACGATCGGATCGGCTGGATCGAGCCGCGCGGTCAGGATCTGCGCGATGTCGGCAACGCCACCGCGCTCGCCGAGCCGATAGAACGCCCAGCTTCCTTCGCGGAAGCGGTCGACCAGACCGGCCTCGGCCAGCAGCTTGAGATGACGGGAGATGCGCGGCTGCGACTGGCGCAGGATCTTGGTGAGGTCGGACACCGTCAGATCGGCTTCGGCGAGCAGCGCCAGAATGCGCA
>JBBWZU010000643.1:0-6736 GCA_039649225.1 Hyphomicrobiales bacterium
CATGGAGCTGAACGATCCGGCGATCGATTTCGTTGGGCTTGCGCGATCGCTCGGGGTACCGGCCGAACGGGCCAAAACCGTACACGACGCGACCGACCTGATTGCGACGGGATTGGCCGGGGGAACGCCCGCGCTGATCGTGGTTGAACGCGCGCGCGAGTTCAAATGACCGGGTATCCCGGGTCTCCGCCAGCTTCGGACAATTGACGGTTACAGATTTAGGCAGTTCAATCAGAGCGGGCCGGAATGGGGTTGGCTGCCCCAAGGCTACAGTTGATCGGCGACCAGGGCGCGCATGAGCACTAACGAAGATGCCAACAGGGACGCGCGCCTGCCGGAGGCCGCCGGCTTCAAGAGCCTGACGGCCAGCGTCGCCAATGCGCTGCAACGCGATCTCGTCGGCGGACGGTACCGGCCGGGCGAGAAGCTGCCGCTCGTAAAGCTTGCCAACAGCTATCGGGTCAGCCCCGGCGCGGTGCGCGAGGCGCTCTCGCGGCTGATCTCCGAAGGGCTGGTCGAGTTCAACGAGCAGCGCGGCTTTCGCGCGGCGCCGGTCTCGCGCGCGGCCCTGATGGATATTACGCGCACGCGGGTGATGATCGATGCTCAGGCCTTGCGCGACGCGATCCGGCTCGGCGATGTCGCGTGGGAGGCCGAGGTGCTGGCGATGCAGCACCGCCTGGCGAATTGCCCGACCCTCGACGGCGACAATCCGCCGATGGGAGAAGAATGGCAGCGCCTGCACCGGATTTTCCACCGCACGCTGATCGCCGCCTGCGGCTCGGACTGGCTGATCCGGTTTCACGATCTGCTGTTCGATCAGGCGGTCCGCTATCGCTCGCTGGCCGGAGCTTATCGCATCGACCGGCAGCGCAATGTCGAAGAAGAGCACGCCGCGATCGTGCGCGCCGTGATCGCGCGCGATGCCGATGCGGCGGCGGCGGCCATCGAGGCGCACTACTCGGCCACGTCGCACCTGCTGGCAGAATTGCCCGGAATCGTGGCAGGCGCCGCGTGATGGCCTGATGGGCATCAGCCCAACGGGCGATCGATGCGGCGCTTTTTGCGCCGGCCTCGGCACAGGCCTATAGAGGCCGCAGAGATCAAGAAACAAAGGTTGGAAGAATGCCCGCTCAGTTGTTGCCGACGACGGTGGTCGGCTCTTATCCGCAGCCGGAATGGCTGGTCGATCTTGGCGTGCTCAAGTCGCGGACCGTGCCGCGCGTGCGCGTTCCGGAGATGTGGCGCGTCGCCGAGCCCCATCTCGAACAGGCGCAGGACGATGCGACGCTGATCGCGATCCGCGACATGGAGCGCGCCGGCATCGACATCATCACCGACGGCGAGATGCGGCGCGAAAGCTACTCCAACCGCTTTGCGACCGCGCTCGAGGGCATCGACATCGATACGCCGGCGGTGGTGAAGAACCGCGCCGGCGTCGACACGGTCATGCCGCGTATCGTCGGCAAGATCACGCGGCGCACAGCCGTCGAAGTGCGCGACATGCAGTTCCTGCGCCGCAACACCGACAGACTCGCCAAGATCACGCTGCCCGGCCCGTTCACCATGACGCAGCAGGCCAAGAACGAGTTCTACCGCGACCCCGAAGAGGTCGCGATGGATTTCGCGGTCGCGGTCAACGCGGAGGCGCGCGACCTGCAGGCCGCGGGCGCCGACGTCATTCAATTGGATGAGCCGTGGCTGCGCAATGATCCGGAGGGCGCCAAGCGCTACGCCATCCGGGCGATCAACCGCGCGCTCGAGGGGATCACGGTGCCGACCGTGGTGCATCTGTGCTTCGGCTATGCGTTTCTCGTCAGCAACAAGCCGACCTCGTATTTCTTCTTGCCGGAACTCGGCGATTGCGTTGCGCAGCAGATCTCGATCGAAGCCGCACAGCCCAAGATCGATCTCGGCGTGCTGAAGGACCTGTCGGGCAAGAAGATCATGCTCGGCGTGGTCAATCTCGGCGACCAGATCGTGGAACGGCCCGAAGAGGTCGCGACCCGCATCCGCACCGGATTGAAGTATGTGTCGGCCGACCGGCTGATTCCGGCGCCCGACTGCGGCATGAAGTACCTGTCGCGCGACGTCGCGTTCGGCAAGCTCAAGGCGCTGGCCGATGGCGCGGCGATCGTGCGCAAGGAGTTGGGGGCGCCCTGATCTGTTCTGAGCCCTCATCCTGAGGAGCCATGCGCAGCATGGCGTCTCGAAGGACGAGGGCGGGCACTCTGCGCTTGCGGCCATCCTTCGAGACGCCCGCCTTCGCAAGCGCTTCGGCAGGCTCCTCAGGATGAGGTGGGAGTTTGATTGCGTGACGCGCAGAGCTATTCGGCCGGTGTCACAACCGGTGCCGCCTCGCCCGCCCGCTTCGCGCCGCCGAGCTTGCGGTGCAGCCTGTCGAGCAGCAGGTAAATCACCGGCGTGGTGTAGAGCGTGAGGACCTGCGACACCAGCAGCCCTCCTATGATCGTGATGCCGAGCGGACGGCGCAACTCCGAACCAGGACCGCTCGCGATCACCAGCGGCACTGCGCCGAGCAATGACGCCATCGTGGTCATCAGGATCGGGCGGAAGCGCTCGAGACAGGCCTCATAGATCGCGCGATCCGGCGCCAGGCCGCGCTTGCGCTCGGCCTCGAGCGCGAAGTCGACCAGCATGATGCCGTTCTTCTTCACGATGCCGATCAGCAGCACGATGCCGATGAACGCGATGATGGTCAGATCCGAGCCGAACATCTTGAGCGCCAGCAGCGCGCCGAGCCCGGCCGAGGGCAGCGTCGAGATGATGGTCAGCGGGTGCGCCAGGCTTTCATAGAGCACGCCAAGCACGATGTAGATCGCGACCAGCGCGGCGAGGATCAGCAGCGGCTGCGCGCCTGCCGATTGCGCGAAAGCCTTGGCGTCGCCGGCGAACTGCGCCTGGACAATATCGGGCAGCCGCATGTCGAGGATGGCCTGCTGTACATCCGCGGTCGCGGTATCGAGCGCCACGCCCTCCTTGAGCCCGAACGAGATCGTCACGGCGGGAAACTGGCCCTGGTGATTGATCACCAGCGGCGCGATCGACCGCTCGAAGCGCGCCACATTGGCCAGCGGAATCTGCTTGCCGCCGGTGCCCGGAACATAAATGTGCGACAGATCGTTCGGATCGCGCTGATAGGGCGCATCGACTTCGAGGATCACGCGATACTGGTTGCGCGAGGTGTAGATGGTCGAGATCTGCCGTTGCGCGTAAGCATTCGACAGCGCAGCATCGATGTCCTGCACGCGCACGCCGAGACGCGCCGCAGCCGGGCGGTCGATCGACACGTTGAGCTGGAAACCGCCCTGCTCGCGATCGGTATTCACGTCGACGACGCCCGGCACGGTCTTCACTTTCTCGACCGCTTTCGGCACCCACTTCAGGAGCTCATCGAGATCCGAACTCCACAACGTGAATTGATACGGCGAACGGCCCTGGCGACCGCCGACGCGCACGTCCTGCGCGGGAAACATGTAGATTTCGATGCCCGGTATCGCGGCGAATTTCGGCCGCAGCCGGTCGATCACGCGCTGGGTCGGGACATTGTCGCGCTCGGCGATCGGCTTGAGGCTGACGAACATTTGGCCCTGATTGACCGAGGCGGTCCGGAAGTTGCCTCCTACCGAGGAGCCGACGCCGGCCACCGCCGGATCGGCCAGGATGATGTCGAGCGCTTTTAGCTGCATGTCGACCATCGCCTTGTAGGAGATGTCCGGCGCGGCGCGCGTCGAGGTGAAGATCAGTCCGGTGTCGTCCTGCGGGAAGAAGCCTTTCGGAATCTTGATGTAGAGATCGACCGTCAACCCGATCGTCGCCGCCATCACCACCAGCATCAGCACGCGGTGCTCGAGCAGCACCGCCAGGCTCGCCGCATAGGCGCGCGACATCTTGGTCAGCACCCATTCGACAATCCGGTCGAAGCGCGTCTCGGTACTGCTTGGCACCGCATGGATGTAGTGCGCGCAGATCATCGGCGTGACGGTGAGCGACACGATGGTCGAGATCACGATCGCGAACACCAGCGTGACGGAGAATTCGCGGAACATGCGTCCGACAATGCCGCCCATGAACAGCAGCGGGATGAAGGCTGCGATCAGCGAAATGCTGATCGAGATCACCGTAAAGCCGATCTGGCGCGCGCCCTCGATGGTGGCGCGCAGCGGCGAATGGCCCTTCTCCAGATTGCGGTAGACGTTCTCGATCATCACGATCGCGTCGTCGACCACGAAGCCGACCGAGACCGCGAGCGCCATCAGCGACAGATTGTCGATCGAGAAGCCGGCCGCCCACATCAGCGCGCAGGTGCCGGCGAGCGAGAGCGGCACCGTGATGCCGGCCGCGATCGTCGGCGTCGCGCGGCGCAGGAACAGGAACACCACCAGCATCA
Source organism: Hyphomicrobiales bacterium (assembly GCA_039649225.1). Lineage (GTDB taxonomy): Bacteria > Pseudomonadota > Alphaproteobacteria > Rhizobiales > Xanthobacteraceae > PALSA-894. Next base: position 4,412 of record JBBWZU010000643.1, read on the forward strand.
CCAGCGCGATGGTGCCGGTGAGCGTGAGCTGCATGTCCTGCACGCTGGCGCGGATCGTCCCGGTGCGGTCGGAAAGGATCGAGATGTCGATATCGCTCGGGATCCAGCGTTTGATCTCGGGAATCAGCGCGCGGATATTGTCGACGGTCTCGATGACGTTGGCGTCGCCCTGCTTGGTGATGATCAGCAGCACTGACGGGTCGCGATTGTACCAGGCGGCCGAGCGGCTGTTGCGCGTCGACTGCTCCACGGTGGCGATGTCGGAGAGCCGCACGATGTTTCCGTTGGCAGTCTTGACCACCAGCGTCTTGTATTCCGCCACCTGACGGAGCTGATCGTTGATGCCGACGGTCTGCGACAGGCCGACGCCGTCGAGCACGCCGATCGGGCTTTGCGCGTTGGCGCTTGCGATCGCGGTGCGCACCTGCTCGAGCGAGATGCCGGCCGACGCGACCGCGCCCGGGTTGACGCGCACGCGGATCGCCGGCTGCTCGGCCCCGCTCACCGTCACGTCGGCAACGCCGCCGACCTGCGCGATGCGCTGCGCCACCACGGTGTCAGCCGCATCGTAGATCGCGCTCGGCGCGACCGTCTTCGAGGTCAGCGCCAGGATCAGCACCGGGGCGGCGGCGGGATTGAACTTGCGGAACGAGGGGATCGACGGCAGGTCGCTCGGCAAGTCGACCAGCGAAGCGTTGATCGCCGCCTGCACGTCGCGCGCCGCGCCGTCGATGCTGCGCGTCAGATCGAACTGCACGATGATCGATGTCGAGCCGAGCGAGGAGACGGACGTGATTTCCGTGACGCCTGAGATCACGCCGAGCTGGCGCTCCAACGGCGCCGCAACGGTTGCCGCCATGATGGCCGGATCGGCGCCGGGCCGGCTTGCCGCCACGCGGATGGTCGGCAGCTCGACGCTCGGCAGGCTGGCGACGGGCAGAAACCGATACGCGATGATCCCGACCAGCAGCAGCCCGATGGCGAGCAGCGTGGTGCCGACGGGGCGCATGATGAACGGATAGGAGAAGTTCATGGCTTCTCCCTTCTCACTCGGCCGGCTGCGGAACGGGGCGCGGCGGCGGACGCCGGCTCATGCGGATACGCAGGCGCTCCATCCGCAGGTAGATCACCGGCGTGGTGTAGAGGGTGAGCAACTGGCTCAGCAGCAGGCCGCCGATGATCGAGACGCCAAGCGGAAAGCGCAGTTCCGAGCCGGTGCCGCTTTCCAGCGCCAGCGGCAGCGCGCCGAACAAGGCGGCGAGCGTCGTCATCATGATCGGGCGGAAGCGCAGCAGGCAGGCCTGCACGATGGCGTCACGCGGCGACATGCCGCCGCCGCGCTCGGCTTCAAGCGCGAAGTCGATCATCATGATGGCGTTCTTCTTCACGATGCCCATCAACAGCACGATGCCGATCAGCGCGATCACCGACAGATCCTGCCCCACCAGCAGGAGCGCGAGCAGCGCGCCGACACCGGCAGAGGGCAGCGTGGAGAGGATCGTCAGCGGATGGATGAAGCTTTCGTATAGCACGCCGAGCACGATGTAGATGGTCAGGACCGCGGCGAGGATCAGCCACGGCTCGCCGGCGAGCGATTTGGAGAACTCGGCCGTATCGCCCGAATAGCTGCCGGCCACCGATGACGGCATGCCGATCGCGCGCTCGGCCGACGCGATGATGCCAACGGCATCGCCCAGCGCCGCGCCGGCCGCCAGATTGAAGCTGAGCGTCACGGCCGGGAACTGCTCCTGATGCGCAATCGCGAGCGGCGCCGTGGTGCGGATCATCTCGGCGAACGCGCTGAGCGGCACTTGCGTCGCCGACTGGCCGGGCACGAAGCTCGAGAGCGGCACCGAAGTCTGCGCGCTCGAGGTCGACAGCGGCGCGCTCGGGATATTGGCCGGAATGTAGATCTTGTTCAGAGCGGTCGGATCACGCTGGTATTGCGGCGCGGCTTCCAGGATGACGCGATACTGGTTCGCCTGCCCGTAGATGGTGGAGATCTGGCGCTGGCCGAACGCATCGTTGAGCGTATCGTTGATCACCTGCATCGAGATGCCGAGGCGTCCGGCCTTCTCGCGATCGACATTGATGTAGGCGCGCAAGCCGCCTTCCTGCGCTTCCGACGACACATCGCGCAGCGTGTGCTCATCGCGCAGCGCACTGGTGAGCTTTTCCGACCATGCGATGACTTCAGCCGAATCCGTGCCGACCAGCGTGTATTGATATTGCGCGCGGCTCGAGCGGGTCGAAATCTGGATATCCTGCACCGGCTGGAAGTACACCGTCATGCCGGGGATTTCCGCGACATCGCGCTTGAGCCGC
>JBBWZU010000658.1:0-3841 GCA_039649225.1 Hyphomicrobiales bacterium
CATCGCGGGCGCGCGCACGGGCCTCGTTGCGGTCGGCGCCATGCACGATGATTTTCGCGAGCATCGGATCGAACGCCGCCGTCACGGCGACGCCTTGCGTTATGCCGCTGTCGACGCGGACACCCTCGGGCAGGCGCAGCTTCAGGATCGGGCCGGTCGTCGGCACAAAGCCCCGCGCGGGACTCTCGGCGTAGATGCGGAATTCGATCGCATGCCCGTCGACGCGGATGTCGGACTCCACAAAGCCAAGCGGCTCGCCCGCCGCCACGCGAAGCTGCTCGCGCACCCGGTCGATGCCGGTCACCAGCTCGGTCACCGGATGCTCGACCTGCAGGCGCTTGTTCATTTCGAGGAAGTAGAATTCGCCTTTGCCGTAGATGAACTCCACGGTGCCGGCATTGCGGTAGCCGGCCGCGCGGGCGATCTCGGCCGCCACCGCGCAGATGCGCGCACGCTCGTCGTCCGTGAGAGCAGGTGACGGCGTCTCCTCGATGATCTTCTGGAAGCGGCGCTGCACGGAGCATTCGCGCTCGAACAGATGCACGACATTTCCATGCGCGTCGCCCAGCACCTGCACCTCGATGTGGCGCGGGTTTTCGACGTAGCGCTCGACGTAGAGCCGCCCGTCACCGAAATAACGCTCGCCCTCGCGGCGCGCGCCGATGACGTCTTCAGCCAGCGCCGATGCCTCGCGCACGATGCGCATGCCTTTGCCGCCGCCGCCGGCCGAGGGCTTGATCAGCAGCGGAAAGCCGACCTTTTCGGCGCGCTCAACGAACGTCGCCGGATCGTCATCCTCGATCGCCGAGGGCGCGACCGGAAAGCCATGCTTGGCGACAAAGGCGCGCGCCCGCACCTTGTCGCCCATCAGGTCGATCGCCTCCGGGGTCGGCCCGACGAACGAAATGCCTGCGGCAGCGACTGCGCGCGCAAAGCCCGCATTTTCCGATAGGAACCCATAGCCCGGATGGATCGCACCCGCGCCTGATGCGCGCGCCGCCTCGATGATCTGCGCGCCGTCGAGATAGGCCGCGACCGGCGTGCGGCCGGTGATCTCGATCGCACGATCCGCCGCGCGCACCGCCGGGCTGTCGGCATCGGCGGCGTGATAAACAACGGCCGCCTCCAGCCCGAGTTGCTTCACGGTGCGCAGAATACGCAGCGCGATCTCGCCCCGATTGGCGACCAGTACCGACCGGAACGGCCATGTCGCCACCGCAATGTCACGCATCGGTCTGTTCATGCGCGCACCCGCCGCCGCACCGCGAGCCCGTTCACCAGCACATCGGTCATCGACCGCGCGACGCGCGGGACGTCGAGCGGCTGACTTCCATTGATGTGGCGCCACGAGGAATGCTCGATCGCGCCGAACAGCATGTCGCGCACGAGACGCGGATCGATATTGGGCAGAATTTCGCCTTCGGCGATGCCCTCATCGACGATCTTGATCAGGATCGACGTATAGCGCCGGTTGAGCTGCTGGATGGCGGAGCCGCGATAGTCGCTGGCGACGCGGACCTCCGAGATGAACAGGCGGCAGAGATCGATGTCGGCAACAAAGACGCGCAGGTGCTCGCTGACCAGGACGTAGAGCCGCTCCTCGAAGTTCTTGCCCTTTGCGACCTTGATTTCGAGGTCCGCGATGATGCGCACGTAAAAGCTCGTCAGCACGTGCTCGAGCAGGTCGCGCTTGTTGGTAAAATATTTGTAGATCAGCCCATCGGAGACGTCGGCCGCTTGCGCGATCTCGGTGATCGAGGCGGTGGAATAACCCTTCTCGGCGAACACGCGGGTCGCCGCGGCGAGGATCGCGTCATAGCGGTCGCGCATGCGCTGCGGGCTGATCGCGGGCATCAGGCGCCAGGAAACGTCACGGAAATTGGCAATGCTGCGTGCGCGGCCATGTGCCGGGCATCCTCCCTGGTGCGGCGCGGGATTTCTCCGCTGCCCTCTTGATTGGCCATATTGAATACGCTTCACTTTGGCCTGTCAACGAAGGGCCGCTGAACGGCGGCCAAAAAACAGATCGGGAGAGACACCATGCCGGACGAGACGCGGCTCAATTCGCTCGCCGCGAACGGCTTCCGCCTCACGCCCGAGCAGCAAGAGATCCTCGACCAGGCCGACCGCTTTGCCGAAGACGAGCTGTGGCCGCTGCAGCAGAGGATGGATGACGAGGAATGGTGGCCGCCGCAGGCGATGCCGGCGCTCGCCCGCATGGGCTTCCTTGGCGTGACGGTGCCCGCCGATTTCGGCGGCGCCGAGAGCGACTTCTTCACCTCGGGCCTGATCGCTCAAGGGTTGGCGCGCTGGAATCCCGCCGTCGCGCTCAGCTACGTGGCGCACGAGAACCTGTGCGTCAACAACATCACGCGCAACGGCTCGGAGGATATCCGCAAGCGCTATCTGCCGAGATTGTGCGACGGCAGCGCGATTGGTGCGCTCGGCCTGACCGAGCCCGGCGCCGGCTCCGACGCACTTGGCGCGATGGCGACGACGGCGCGGCGCGATGGCGACAGCTATGTACTCAACGGCCGCAAGCTCTACATCACCAATGGCCCGGTGGCCGAGGTGCTGCTGATCTACGCCAAGACCGACAAGGCCAAGGGGCCGAAAGGCATTTCGGCGTTCATCGTCGAAAAGGACTTTCCGGGTTTCAAAGTGGCGCAGAAGCTCGATAAGATGGGCTTTCGCGGCAGCACCACGGCGGAACTGCTGTTCGACGATTGCCGCGTGCCGGCCGCCAATCGTGTGGGCGAGGAGAACGCCGGCGTGTCGGTGGTGATGAGCGGGCTCGATCTTGAACGCGCCATCGTGTCGATGCTCAATCTCGGCATGGCCGAGCGAGCGTTCACGCTCGCCCTCGACTACGCCAAGACGCGCAAGCAGTTCGGCAAGCGGATCGGCGAATTTCAACTGGTGCAAGCCAAGCTCGCCGACATGTATACGGCGATCGAGACGATGCGGACCTATTGTTATCGCACTTTGGCGGAGGCGAACGATCTCGAAGTCGGCGGCGGCGGACGCGGCGACATCCACAAGCTGACGGCGTCGTGCATTTTGTACGCGGCCGAAAGCTGCACCAAAGTCATCAGCGATGCCGTGCAGGTGTTCGGCGGCGCCGGCTACATGCGCGAGACCGAGATCAACCGGCTTTACCGGGCGACCAAGCTGCTGGAGATCGGGGCGGGGACGTCGGAAATCAGGAAGCTGATCATTGGTGGGGAGTTGATGCGGGGGTAGAACGCGGTGCCCTACCTCCCCTTGAAAAGGGGAGGCCGACGCGCGAAGCGCGGCGGGTGGGGATCAGGCGGTGAAACTGCGACGGACCCCACCCCGCCGGCTTTCGATTCGGTTCGCCGTCGACCCTCCCCTTTCAGGGGAGGGAGAAGTGAGAGCGGCTCTACTCCCCAAACCAGTCCGGCCGCGGAATGGTCCACTGATCGCCCCAGATCTGGGTGCCGCCGTCTACCGTCACGACCTCGCCGGTCACGAACGCACCGGACGGCCCCGCCAGATAGCAGACCGCGTCGGCGATATCGCGCACGTCGCCGAAGCGCTTCATCAGGTTGGAGCGCGGCATGGTCTTGCGCGCCTCCTCGGAGTAGACGTTCATGCCCTCGGTGGCGATCGCGCCGGGCGCAACGCAATTGATGCGGATGCCGAGCGGCGCCCATTCGATCGCGACGGTCTTGGAAAGGTAGATCACCCCCGCGCGCGCCGCGCAGGTGTGCGCGACGCCTGGCATGCCGCGCGAGATCACCGTCACGATGTTGACGATTGCGCCGCCGCGCTTGGCGTCGCGCCAGCGCCGCGCCGCCTGCTGCATCATGTACCAAGT
>JBBWZU010000709.1:0-10986 GCA_039649225.1 Hyphomicrobiales bacterium
GGCAAGGACTATCTGGATTTCATCCAGGGCTGGGCGGTGAACTGTCTTGGCCATTGTCCGGACGCGATCACCCAGGCGATCACCGCGCAGGCCGCGCGCCTGCTCAACTGCAGTCCGTCATTCTACAATGCGCCGATGATCCGCCTGGCCGACCTGATCGCGCGCCACAGCGGCCTGCAGCGCACGTTCTTCACCAATACCGGCGCCGAGGCGATCGAGGGCGCGATCAAGCTGGCGCGAAAATGGGGCCAGAAGCACCGCAATGGCGCCTACGAGATCATCACGATGCACCATGGCTTTCACGGGCGGACGCTGGCCGCGATGTCGGCATCCGGCAAGCCGCATTGGGAGCATCTGTTCGAGCCGAAGGTCGCGGGATTTCCCAAGGTCGAGCTCAACGATCTGGCGCAGGTCGAGCGGGCGATCACCGATAAGACCGTCGCCGTGATGCTGGAGCCGATCCAGGGCGAGGCCGGCGTGTTCGTCGCCTCCGACGAATTTTTGCGCGGCCTGCGCGCGCTGACCAGGCGCGAGGGCCTGCTTCTGATCCTCGACGAGGTGCAGACCGGGATCGGCCGGACCGGAAAATTCTTCGGCTTCGAGCACGCCGGCGTTGCGCCCGACATCATGGCGCTCGCCAAAGGGCTCGGCGCCGGCATTCCGCTCGGCGCACTGGTCGCGCACGAGGATGTCTGTTGCTTCGATCACGGCGATCAGGGCGGCACGTTCAACGGCAATGCGTTCGCGGCGGCGGTCGGGTGCGCCGTGATGGACGAAATCGCCAAGCCGGGATTCTTGGCCCGCGTGGCGCAGACCGGCATCTATCTGCAGGGCAGCCTGGAGGCGCTGTCGCGCAAGCACCATTTGGGCGGCGTGCGCGGCAAAGGACTGCTGCTTGCGCTCGATCTCAAGCGCGACATCGGCGCGGATGTGGCCGCTGAGGCGTTCCGGCGCGGCGTGCTGATCAATGCGCCGCGGCCGGATTCGCTACGCTTCATGCCGGCACTCACCGTGACGCAACAGGAAATCGACCACATGGCCCGCGTGCTGGATGGGGTGCTGGGAGAGGTCTAGGGCGCGTTCCGCTCATTCCCGCTTGCGCGGGAATGAGCGGATGATGCTCCATCACGCGTTTCGCTCGTGCCGCGCGCTACATGCCGCCGCGATTGCGGATCGCCGACAGGTGCTCGTTGATGCGGAATACCATCAGGACGAACTCCGCCACGATGCGGGCGAACAGGATGCCGAGCAGCATTCCGGCGAAGCTCGCCAGCGCGGCAAATGCGCCCGCCACCGGGTTGAACGCCATGGCGCCGAGCGCCGAAACCAGCCCCGAAAGGCCGGCCAGAATCACGATGATGACGACGAGCCAATAAAACAGCTTGATGATGGACGGCGTAATGAACCGCTCCCACTGGAACAGGTCGCCGATATAGAACATGACCTTCTCCTCAAGCCTTAAAGCCTTGGGAACGAAGCCTCGGGCATCGCCACCGGCCGCGCGAGACTGCACGCGGGGAAGGCGATGTCAATGCAACCATGCACCGTGCGTTATTGACCGTCCCGACCGTCCGCCGCTAGAGCATTTCCCGGAAAAGTGGATACCGGTTTTCCGAAAGGAAATGCGACAAACCTCGAATCCAGAGCGCTTTCCGGCCACGGTACCTGCGATCTGATGGTCAACCTAACCGGAAAGCGCTCTAGTGGAGCGGGGCCCGTGTAACGCAAAGGACCGCCGTGCCGAAGTTTTACTTTGAGGATTTCTCCATCGGCCAAGTGGCCGAATATGGGCCGCGTCAGGTCAGCCGCGAGGAAATCATCGCCTTCGCGGCGCAGTTCGATCCGCAGCCGATGCATCTCGACGAGGAGGCGGCGCGCCATACCATGCTGGGCGGGCTCGGGGCCTCCGGCTGGCATACCTGTGGCATCATGATGCGGCTGATCGCCGACGGCTTCCTGCTCGACACCGCGTCGATGGGCTCGCCCGGCATCGATGAGTTGAACTGGCTCAAGCCGGTGCGGCCGGGCGACACGCTCACCGTGCGCGGGACGGTGCAAGCTGCGCGCGCCTCGCAGAGCAAGCCGGATCGCGGCTTTGTCACGTTTCTCTGGGAGATGTTCAACGCTCGCGGCGAGCGCGTCCTGACGATGATCTGTCCGCAGATGATTCTCCGGCGTCGTTCAGGAGTGCCGGCATGAAATATTTCGAGGACATCCATGTCGGCGACCGGATGGATATCGGCAGTCATCTGTTTACCGCCGATGAGATCAAGCTGTTCGCCGCGCAATTCGATCCGCAGCCGTTTCACCTCGACGAGGCGGCGGCCGCGCAGTCGCATTTCGGCGCCCTGTGCGCGTCGGGCTGGCACACAGCGTCGATGTGGATGCGGCTGCGCATCCTTTACGGACAGCGCGAGGACGCCGAGCGCACCGCGCGCGGCGAACCGAACGCGACGCTCGGCCCATCGCCTGGCTTTCGCGAGATGAAGTGGCTGAAACCCGTCTATGCGGGCGACACGATCAGCTATGCGTCGGAAGTGGTCGAGGCGCGTGCCTCGCAGAAGCGTCCGGGTTGGGGCCTGGTCCAGGTGCACAACAGCGGGACGAACCAGAACGGCGAGCTTGTCATCTCGTTCAAGAGTTCGGCCTTCGTCGAGCGGATGCCTGAACGGCTCGGTTAACGGTTCGCGAACAGGCTCGTTCAATTGCCGCGCTTTGCCCGCACGCGGCATCAACCATCGATCAAAACCAACGATTGCGCCGTGCTGGATTTAATACCGCGCTAGGCAATTTTACGGATGCTGTCGCCGGGGCTTGGAGAATTGAACCATGGAAGAGCACCGTAGAACGCCGCGCAACCGGACGCTCAAGGCGGGAAAAATAGTCTTCAAGCTGCATTCGTCCGTCGTCGACTGCACGATCCGCAATCTCTCCGAAGGCGGCGCACTGCTGCTGGTGCCGAGCCTTGTCGGGATCCCGGAAAGTTTCGAGCTCCTGCTGGAGCCAAATCATGTCCATCATGATTGCCGCGTGGTCTGGCGCGGCGACAACCGGCTCGGCGTCGCGTTCGCCTGAGCGCCTCACGATGTGGGGCGGGCAAAAGGCGCAAAGCGCCGTGCCCGCCGCCACAAAACCGGAGATGGCGGGCACGCTTGCCTCCCGCCATGGCGGGGACAAGCTTTGCCCGCCCTACGTTCTTAATGCCGCCGGAAGTTCGGCCGGCGCTGCGCGCCGCCCGGACCGGCGGAAGCTGGGCGATCACCCTTGTGGCGGAAGCTGATGCGGCCGCGCTGCAGATCGTAAGGCGACATTTCGACGATCACGCGATCGCCGACGCCGGTGCGGATGCGGAACTTGCGCATCTTGCCGGCCGTATAGGCGAGGATCTCGTGGTCATTGTCGAGTTTGACGCGGAAGTTGCCGTCGGGCAGCACTTCCGTGACCATGCCGTCAAACTCCAGCATTTCTTCTTTGGCCATGGGCAGGTTCTCCGTTCGACTATTCTATATCAGCGCGCATTGCGATTGGCATCGCCGCCACGATGCGGACGGCGCGGTTCGCGCTGCTGCATGAAGGCGACGCCGGCGATCTCGGCCGGCGCGCCTTGCGCCGCAGCCGGCACGTGACGGTTTTCGTTGCGATGCTGATCGCCGCGATGCTGATCGCCGCGATGATGCTCGTTACGCCGCGGCTGGTTCTGCTTGCCGGCATCGCCGTTGCGGGCCTGCTGGCCGTGCGGGCGCTCGCCGTTCTGGCGCGGCTGCTGACCACTACGGCCATTGGCGTTGCGGCCGTTGTTGCGTCCATTGCCGTTGCGGCCGCCATTTTTGTGCGGCCGGTGATGCTTGGCCGGTGCGGCAGCTGCATGCGGCGCGGTGCGCTTGTCGGTGACATCGAGCTTCATCTGGATCAGCTTCTCGATCCCGCGCAGATACGCCATCTCCTCGTGATCCACAAATGAGATCGCGATGCCTTCGGCGCCGGCGCGCGCGGTGCGGCCGATGCGGTGCACGTAGCTCTCCGGAACGTTCGGCATATCGTAGTTGATCACGTGGCTGATGCCGGTGACGTCGATGCCGCGCGCCGCGATGTCGGTTGCGACCAGCGTACGGATCTTGCCATTGCGGAACCCGGCGAGCACGCGCTCGCGCTGGTTCTGCGACTTGTTGCCGTGAATGGCCTCGGCCGAGATGCCCGCGTGGTTGAGGCTGCGCACGACCTTGTCGGCGCCGTGCTTGGTGCGGGTGAACACCAGCGTCTGGCCCATTGCTTCGGCGCGCAGCGTTTCAATCAGCAGCGTCGGCTTGGCGGCGCGGTCGACCAGAATGATGCTCTGCGCGATGCGTTCGGCCGTCGAGGCGACCGGCGTTACGGCGACGCGCACCGGGTCCTTCAGCATATGCGCCGCAAGGTCGGCGATCTCGCGCGGCATGGTGGCGGAGAAGAACAGCGTCTGGCGCTCCTTCGGGAGCTTGGAGACGATGTTGCGGATGTCGTGGATGAAGCCCATGTCAAGCATGCGGTCGGCTTCATCGAGCACCAGCACCTCGACCTGGTTCAGGCGCACGCCGTTCGACCGCATCAGGTCGATGAGGCGGCCGGGGGTTGCGACCAGCACGTCGAGACCGTTCATCAAGTCGCGCACCTGGCGTCCCATCGGCACGCCGCCGATGACGAGCGCGGTCTGCAGCCGCATGTAGCGGCCATAGGTGCGGAAGCTGTCGAGGATCTGTCCCGACAACTCGCGCGTCGGCGAGAGCACCAGGATGCGCGGGCTCTTCTTTTCCAGCGGTTTGCGGTTGGCGGCGAGCCGGTTGAGGATCGGCAGCGCGAACGCGGCGGTCTTGCCGGTGCCGGTCTGCGCGATCCCCATGATGTCTCGCCCGGCGAGAACCACCGGGATGGCGTCGGACTGGATCGGGGTAGGGGTGACGTATTTGGCTTCAGTAAGGGCGCGGGTAATCGGCTCTGCGAGGCCGAAATCGTTGAAAGAGGTCAAAAGGTTGAATCCTAAGCTATGGCGACATGCGCCGGCACGATCGGAATCGTGCAGCCGGCAGCATGCCGCAGGGTCTGAAGACACCCCGCCTGGATGGGCTGTCAATGTGATTGGGAGATGATAGAGCGGGCCGAAACCATTGTTCTGGTTGTCGTACAGGCGGCCCCGCCGGCGGCCCGAAAACGGACCGACCCGGTCTACATGGCAGTTTTCTTTGATCTTTTCAAGGCGGGTGTAGTCCGCACTTGCATAAGCCCGCATTCCAAACGACATGCAGTCGTGCTATGGGGGCCTGCGATTCAAGCATAACAATGAGAAATGAGGGCTAAGTTGATGGGCGAACAAAGTGCGGTTTTGGTTACCGAAACCGTCAATGCGTCCGGTTGGTCCAAGGTGTTGGCGCGCTACCGCAACCCGCATGCCCTGCGCAGCCTGCTCGAGATCGTCATCACGATCGGACCGTTTGCGCTCCTTTGGGCCCTGGCTTGGCTCGGGCTGTATCTCGGCTACTGGTTCAGCCTGCTGCTCGTCATCCCGGCCGCCGGCTTTCTGGTCCGGCTGTTCATGATTCAGCACGATTGCGGTCACGGCTCGTTCTTCCGCAGCCGCGCGCTCAATGACTGGATCGGACGGGTCATCGGTGTCTTGACGTTCACGCCCTATGATTTCTGGCGCCATACCCACGCGGTGCATCATGCCTCCTCGGGCAATCTCAGCCGGCGCGGCATGGGCGACATCGATACGCTGACCGTATCGGAATATCTCGCGCTGTCGTGGCGCGGGCGGCTGCGTTATCGTCTCTATCGCCATCCCGCCGTGATGTTCGGCATCGGCCCGGCCTACATGTTCATGCTGCAGCATCGCCTGCCGGTCGGCCTGATGGGCGATGGCTGGCGCCCCTGGCTTTCGACCATGCTGACCAATCTCGGGATCGCCACCATCGCGGCGGTGCTGATCTTCTTCATCGGCATCAAGGCGTTCCTGCTGGTGCAGTTGCCGATCATCCTGTTGGCGGCGGCGGCCGGCGTCTGGCTGTTCTACGTTCAGCATCAGTTCGAAGGCACCGTCTGGGCCGATGAGCCGGCCTGGAACCGGCACGACGCGGCGCTCCACGGCTCGTCGCACTATGACCTGCCGGGCGTGCTGCGCTGGATTACGGCGAACATCGGGGTGCACCACGTGCACCACCTCTCGAGCGGCATTCCGTTCTATCGGCTGCGCGACGTGCTGCGCGACCATCCCGAGCTCGGCGCAATGGGCCGGCTCACGCTGGCGCAGAGCTTTGGCTGCATCCGTCTGGTCTTGTGGGATGAAGCCAGCCGCAAGCTGGTGTCGTTCCGCGAACTGCGCCGGATTCGCGCCGCCTGACGTTGATCTGCTCAGCAGCTGCTCAGCAGCGCACGACGAGGATTTCGCGCTCACCCTCGCCGCTGGTCTCCGGCACGGTCACGCGCTCGGAGCGGCAGACATCCTGGGTCTCGTCGCGCAGGCTGCTTTGGCGCGGCACCAGGCGCCGCATCGGCGGCGCCGCATCCTGGTCTTCGGCCGGAACCGAATAGACCTGCGGCGGCGCATAGACCGGGATCGCCTCGGCGGGATCGTAGGGCGTCCCGAGATAGGATGCCTCGCCGTCCGTCGTGAACGGGAAGACGTATCCATTGATGATACCGCGATGATGATGGCGCACGAAACGCGCGCGCAGGTCCGGCGCGATGTCGCGCCCCAGCCCCTGCGCAACGGAGTTGCGTCCGAGCCCAAGAGCAACGGAGTTGCGCCCAAGTCCAAGCGCCACGGAGCGCGACCCGGGTCCGACGAACGGACGCTGGAGGGTTGCGGCGTGAGCGCCCGGGACGCGGTGCGAAGGAGCGATCCGCATATGATGCTGGGCGGCGAATGGCGCCCGCACGCCGCCAAGGCGCGCGCCACCGGACATTCCAAACGACCGCGCCGACGCCTCGGGCAGGACCAGCGCGGTCCCTGCCAGAGCGAGAATCGTTAATGCAACAAAATGACGCGACATCACGCGGTCCTCCGTCTGCCCGAGGAGCCGCCGCACTCCGGATATTGGCCTCGAGGCGTAACCTATTCGGGGGCAACGCGTTTGTCGATGAATCGGAGCGCCAAATTAAGCCAAAGTTAACCCAAGAGCTTGAACCATCATTAACGGGTCCGCGACTAATTGAACGATCGGGGCGCTAGGGGAGGGGATCATGGCTGACCGCAAGAGTCTCGGAATACTGGGTTTCATGTTCGGCGGCGTGACCGCCGCCGTGATGCTGATCGCCGTCATGGTGGTCAAGAATCACATCGATGGCCGGCTGACCCTCGACGCCGCGAAGGCGCCGGTCATGGCCTCGGCGACGCAATCTATCATCCGCTGACGGCCGGCGCGGGCCCAGAAGCCGTTTTTCTCAGGCTCAAGACGTCCAGATAGCTCCGTTATGCCCGGACATGTTCCGGGCAACCGCGCCTTTCTTGCTTGAGCGTCTTGCGGCCTGGCGTGATGGAACCCCGGGAGCGGCGCGATCGTTAACCGTGACACCGAAACCCACGTGGGGTGCGTGTCATGACCGTCACCGATAACTTCTGGCAAAACCTGCTTCTCGGCATCGCCGCGGGTGCGGCGCTTCTCATTTTTTCTGCAGTGGCCTTCGCCGCCGATGTGCCGCGGCTTGACGTAGCCGGCGCCTGCCGTGCCGCCGCCGGCGCCGATATCGGCATCAAATACGACGCCGACCGTTGCCTGAAATCCGAGAACGAGGCGCGCGACCAGCTCAAGACGCAATGGGCGAATTTTCCCGCTGCGGACCGTTCGCTTTGCACGCAGACCGCCACGATGGGCGGCACTGCGAGCTATGTCGAGCTGATCACCTGCCTGGAACTCAAGCGTGACGTCGCGAAGGCGCCCGCAGACGTTGGCCTGCAGAGCCGCCCGTCAAACCTGCGCTCCAAACCGTGATTTCAGGCCGCGGCTAGGCCCGGTCGATCCGGGCGTCCTGGACCTTGGACTTCCACTGTCCCATGCTGTCGGCGATGATCTTCACCGACGTCATGGCGACTTGGCTCAGTTGCGCGTAGCTCGCGATCTCGCGCTGCACGCGCTCCCCTTCCGAATGCAGGAAGTCGCGCACGTTGCGCAGGTCGGCAATCAGCGCGTCGATTTCGCTCACGGATGAGCCGGACACGCGATCGAGCAGCGAGTTGATGTTCGCGGTCGCCTGCTCGCTGGCCTGGGGCTCAACCCCGGGACGGCGCAGCTGCGCGACGTCGCGGCGGATGAATTCGCGGATTTCGCCTTCGAATTCGCTGGAGGCCGGAGCGTCGTCGATCTTCGCAGAGCGGGCCGGTGCTACGTTCATGATTGTCCCCGTTATCGTTTCAGGTCAGTCGTGGAATCCGCCCGGGACTTCCACGCTCCGATCTCGACATCGGATTCTGGCCACTTAATGCCGGGTCTGCGGCAAAATCACGTCGCCCCCCGACAGATTTGGCCGTATTGCATGTTGCGAGAACGCAACAGCCGGCCCACCGGGCCGGCTGTCTCCGTTGTCGGGACGCGTATTTGAAATCTGCCGGCTAGTGCCGCAGCGGAAGCGGGACGCGGATATCAAGCGGCCAGAAGGTGGCCCGCGACCGACATCCGCGCCGGCGCCCCCGCGCCTAACTTTCATCCGATCTCCGCCGGAGATCGCAATCATGCGGGCTAAGCGCTTGGCCGGCTAGTGTTGGAAAACCACACGGCACAATCTCTTGCGCGTTCCTCGGAACCAGATTCTTCAAGGGTTGTGGCGGACGCTCACATTTCCGCCGCGAAATGATCACCACGGAACCAGAAACCGCGGCACGTCGATCACGTTGGGCCTCCATTCATACGTCCATACGTCTCCGGAGGCTCCCATGCGGACACATCAGCTTCTTGCGCCGAGCTTCGTGGCGCTCGGATTGGCGCTGGCATCCACAGGCGCGAATGCGCAGGCCATGATCAGCCGTTCGGTGACCGTGGAGCCGGTCGAGACCACCGTGACGCAAACGCCGAACGGAACCGTCGTGACACGCCGTCCAGTTGGGGGCCAAGTTGCGCAGCCGGTTGCTCCGCCGCCGATCGTGCAGACAGGCCCCGCCATCGTCGAGAGCGATCCACGCTCGATCGATTCCGTCACGACGCGCGAGGTGGTCGAGCGGGCCGCCGTTACGGAAGCCATGCGCCCGGCGCGCCGCGCGGCGGCGCGGCAAACCTCGTCGCGTACGACTGCTCGTCGTGAGGCCCGCCCCGTGCCGTCGCAGGCGAGGCGACAGGTGGTGCGGCGCACAACCACGACGACGCGCGCCGCTCCGCGCCTGGCGCTGGATCAGCGCGAGCGTCACATCATCTACCAGACCATCGTCGAGCGTCAGGTCGTTCCGGGCCGGCAGGTCGTTATCGTACCGCCGCCTGTCGTCGCCCCGCCTATCGTCGCGCAGCCGCCACTGGTTCAGCGGCAAGTCGCGTTGCGGCCGCCGATCGTTGCGGCGGACGAGAGCGTGGACGCGGCCGAGCCGGTTTACACCGTCGGCTCGGTGCTGCCGCCGAATGTGCCGCTCTACGCGATGCCGCAAAACGTCGCGCTCGCCGTGCCGGCGGCGCAAACCTACAGCTACGCCTATCTCGGCGGACGCGCCTATCTGGTCGATCCCGCGACC
This sequence comes from Hyphomicrobiales bacterium, assembly GCA_039649225.1. GTDB lineage: Bacteria > Pseudomonadota > Alphaproteobacteria > Rhizobiales > Xanthobacteraceae > PALSA-894. The sequence goes on from JBBWZU010000709.1 coordinate 9,680, forward strand.
GGCACGATCGTCGAGGACGTGACCGAGTAAGCAAGTGCGCTACGGCAACGGCTGTCCGGTAATGACGTCGTACTGCATCGGAGGCGGCGGAGCCGGAATCGGTGGCGGAGTGTTGTCCGACGTATCGATCGGCGGCGGGGTGTAGTCGTCATCGTCGGATGGCGCGGGTCGCTTTGCGTGATGCGTGGACGCATGACGCCAGCCGGCGCTGGCCATGCAATGTATGAAACCGCGGGACTCGTAGTCGCGCGCGCCGTAGCCGGAGCAGCGGCGGGTGTCGGTCTGCAGGGCGCCATTGCCGCGCCAGTGGCCGTCCGCTTTGCGCCGTTGGTCGTCGAAATGCACGACGGTGGTGTCCGCGGGATCGGGCTTGTTTTCATCCGACGGCGGTGAACGCTTGATCTTTCCGATCGTCCAACCCAGTGCGCTCATGCACGCGGTGAATTGTGCCGTGTCACGCGTCGGGAAGGAGCCGTTTGTGGCGCCGCATTTGCGCCCGTCGGTTTGCTTTGCCGCCATGCTGCGCGCCTTGCCGCCCGGCTTGAGAACGTCCCGCAACACGAAGGTGTCGGCTTGCGCGGCCATGACGGTGCCCGCAATCAGCAGAAGTGCGAGGGCTGTCCGTTTCATCATTCTGTCCAATGCAACGACCCATGAAAGGTCGCCCTCAGACTTGGTTTGTCGCGGCGGCGCGTGATCCGGTTCAAGAAGGTCGGGTACGGCGGACAGGTTGGAAGTTTCTAACCGGCGCCCTGTCCGTAGCGGGTGAAGTTGTCGTATTTTTGTAGCTCGTGACCTGTCGCCTTCGTTGTTGAGTTTCGAGGGAGCCGGAAGGCGCGGACGGTTCCACCGATATGGTCATGTCATGGATGTTGCTGCGGGGTTAGTCCTATGGGTGGTTTCTTTGTTCGACTTGAAGCCCGTTTCTCCGTCCCGACCCGCGCTGTCTTGACGGCAGCGCGCGCAGGGGCGGTCAAGGACGCGCGCTTGCGCGCCCGGCAGGGCTTGTCCTTGACGGCTGCGAGCACGCTGCCAGGCTCAGGCGCGTCGGGGCTGATCTGCTGTCCGTCGGCGGTAAACCTCGCCAATCGGTGCGGGCCAAGGAAGACGCTCGCGCCGCCGTCGGGATATTCATGAACCCGCACCAAGGCCTTCACGAAATGGGGTCTCAGCCGGCTCTCCGGCAGTTGCAGCCGGCGCCCGCTCCATGCGATCGTATTATCGGTGGCGACGGTACGCTCTTCGATCATGCACAGCGCCTCGCGCCAAGCCCCATGTCGGTCGGCAACGAACGCCGTGCCCGGCTG
>JBBWZU010000724.1:0-9782 GCA_039649225.1 Hyphomicrobiales bacterium
GCCTGCCTGACGTTGCGGCTATTTTCGATCGTACGCGGCTGATCCGACTGTTGCTCGTCAATCGCGATATCTTCATCCGCACCGCGCTGCTGATCGCCGCATGGGGCTTTTTTGCCGCGCAAGGCGCGCGCTCGGGCGACGTCGTACTGGCGGCCAACTCTGTGCTGCACAATCTCATGCTGGTCGGCGCGTTTTTCCTCGACGGATTCGCGTTGGCCGCCGAGCAGATCTGCGGCCACGCGACCGGCGCACGCAACGGGACCGCATTCTCGCGTGCCGTGAAACTGTCGCTCGTCTGGGGCTTTGGTTTCGGTGTCGCGACGACGCTGCTCATTCTCGCACTCGGTCCCCGGCTAATCGACCTGATGACCGCAAGTCCGGAGGTGCGCCTCGCCGCGCGCAACTATCTGGTCTATGCGGCGTTCGCCTCGGTGATCGGCGTGTTCGCGTTCGCGTTTGACGGCATCTACACTGGCGCGACCTGGACGCGCGACATGCGAAACCTGATGATCGTCGCGTTCGCGACTTATCTTGCCATATGGTGGTCGACGCTGCCGCTCGGCAATACGGGTCTCTGGATCGCGATCCTGGTGTTCTTCGGCGCGCGCGGCGCGTTGCAGGCAGCGCGCTATCCGGCGCTGGCGCGGGCAACGTTCGGCGATACCAGGTGATGCGGCAGCGCGCCGGCATTGCGGCGCAGATACTGCGGCATGATCCGCTCGCGGAACAGATGGATTGCCGGTTCGATACCGCTCATCCACATCACGAGCAGCAGGCCGACCAGTGCCCACCTGACGCGGCCGCTCGACGCCGCGATCGCGGCACCGAGCAGCAAGGTCGCGATCGCAATGATGACCGCCCAATCCCACTGCAGCCAACCGAACTCCGGCGAATTTGGGTTGCGGCCCGGCTCCGGCACGCTGGCGACACCGGCAAGGATCGCGACCAGCGCCATCACGACGGCGACGGCGATCAGAGCCCATCGCGCGCCCGTCATGATCAGCCGGTGGCCCACGCGATCCATCGGTTTATCGTGGCCACGGCTGTGCTGTGACCTCGGCGGCATCGCGGCCGACCGCGTCGGCGAACGAGTCCATCCGCCCGATGCGCAGGAAGTCCAAAAGATCGCTCTTGATTGAACCGACGAGCCCGATGCCGCGGAAGATCAGTCCCGAGTAAAGCTGCACCAGACTCGCGCCGGCCTTGATCTTGGCGAAAGCCGCCGCGCCGGAATCGATGCCGCCGGCGCCGATCAGCGGGAACGCACCTTCGGCACGCACATAGGTCTCCGCCAGCATTCGCGTCGACAAGGCAAACAGCGGACGGCCGGAGAGGCCGCCTTGCTCCTTGGCCTTCTCGGTCTCGCGTAAATTCGGGCGGCTGATCGTGGTGTTGCCGACGATCATGCCGTCGACGCGATGGCGGCGCGCGACGCCGACCGCGTCGTCGAGGTCGGCGAGGGTCAGATCGGGCGCGATCTTGAGCAGCACCGGCTTGCGCGCCGCGCCGACGGCAACACGTTCGCGTGCATCGATAACCCGCGCCAGCAGCTCATCGAGCGCGGCGGCCTGCTGCAGGTTGCGCAGGCCTGGCGTGTTGGGCGAGGAGACATTCACGGTGAGAAAATTCACATGCGGCGCCAGCGCCTCGATGCAGGCGACGTAGTCCGCGGTGCGGTCGACGGTATTCTTGTTGGCGCCGATATTGATGCCGACGATGCCGGGCGCACCAGTCCGCACTGCAAGCCGCGCCGCCACCGTCGCGACGCCCTCACTGTTGAGCCCGAGCCGGTTGATCACCGCTTGATCGGCATCAAGACGAAACAGCCGCGGGCGCGGATTGCCCGGCTGCGGCTGCGGCGTCACGCCGCCGACCTCGACGAAGCCGAAGCCAAGCCGCAGCAGCGCGTCCGGCACCTCGGCGTGCTTATCGAAGCCGGCAGCGATGCCGACCGGATTGGGAAACGTGAGCCCGAAGGCTTGCACGCGCAGCTTCTCATTGTCCGCCGCCGGGCGCGGCAGCGGCGCACGTTTGAGCGCGGCGAGCGCCAGCGCATGCGCCTGCTCGGGGTCGAGCGACCGCAGCAGCGGCGCAACAAGGCGGTCGAACAGCGCGATCATTCAAGCTCCGGAAACATATGCCGCCCGTCGGGTCCAAGCGGTAGCGGCTTGACCCAGCGAACCGCGGACAGCGCCAGGGTCCCATACAAATGCGGGAAGAGTGCGCCACCGCGCGAAGGTTCGTGGCGCAAACCCGCCCCCAGCGCATCGGCATCGACGGCGACCAAAACCAGATCGCTCCTGCCGGCAAAATGCCGGGCCGCCGTCTCGGCGGCCTGCGCGGCTGTGGAAAAATGAATGAAGCCGTCCGCAACATCAACCGGCGCGCCGGTGAAGACCCCGGCGTGCTCAGCCTCATTCCAAAGCGCTACGTCGCTGATTTTGTAGATGATCGTCAAAATACGCCTCTTTGCCGCGCGGGACCGTATCGGCGTGTCCCGTCTGCTTCAAGCAACTCGCGACATATGGACAATTCGAGTTTTTATTCCTACAAAGCCGCTCGGATTCGGACCTATGATCCGCAACGGAGTATCGCCGTGGCGCACCAACGCACGATGCTGACCCATTCGGATATCTGGAACGCCGTCGACCGGCTGGCGGCGCGCGCGGGACTTTCGGCCTCAGGCCTTGCCAAGAAGGCCGGGCTCGACCCGACCACGTTCAACAAATCGAAGCGCATTACGCCGGAGGGGCGCAATCGCTGGCCATCCACGGAGTCGATCGCCAAGTCGCTGCAGGCCACCGGCGTGACAGTGGATACCTTTGTGTCGCTGATCACCGATCGCGGCGGCGCCTCGACACAGGCCATTCCGCTGATCGGCCTCACCGAGGCCGGCACCGCCGGCTACTTCGACGACGGCGGGTTTCCGGCCGGCAAAGGCTGGGACGAAATTTCGTTTCCGGCAGTGAACGACGAGCACGCCTATGCGCTGGAGATTTCCGGCGACGCGATGCAGCCGGCATTTCGCGACGGCACCGTGATCGTCGTCTCGCCCGGTGCGCCGATTCGGCGCGGCGACCGTGTGGTGGTCAAGACGCAAGACGGCGCGGTCATGGCCAAGGAACTCAAGCGCCGCACCGCCAAATCGATCGAGCTGCGCGCGTTCAATCCGACGCAGGCCGAACGCACGCTGGCGGTGGATGACGTGCTGTGGATGGCGCGCATCGTCTGGGCGAGCCAGTAACGAGTGGATCGTACATCGCCGCCAAGAACACCGCCGCCAAGAAAATAAATTTTTCTGAAGGCGGCAGCATGCCGCTACAACTCTTGCATTTTCTCGCGTGCTGATTCACCCATGCGGCTTCAATCGAACAGGGGGCTATCCATGATGAATCGCCGACATGCTCTAAAGGCCTTCGCGGCCGCGGCGCTGTGCCCGCTCTGCCCAACAGGCGGATTTGCCGCCGAGGGCGCGCACTGGAGCTATGAGGGCGCGACCGGTCCGGAGAAATGGGGCGACCTCGATGCGGCAAGCAAGGTGTGCGCGGTCGGCGCGCAGCAATCGCCGCTGGACATCGCGACCTCGGTCAAATCGGACCTGCCCGCGCTCAAGATCGCCTGGGGCAAGAAAGCCGACACGATTGTCAACAACGGCCACACGATCCAGCTGAATTTCACCGAGGGTTCGACGCTGAGCGTCGGCAAGGAGAACTACACGCTGCTGCAGTTCCATTTCCACCGGCCGAGCGAGCACAAGGTCGCCGGCAAGAGCTTCCCGATGGAAGTGCATTTCGTTCACCGCACGGGAGCGGGCGCGCTCGGCGTCATCGGCGTGTTGATGACGGCCGGCAAGGCCAATCCGGCGTTCGCCAAGATCGTGCAGACAATGCCGACAAGCGAAGGCCCGGCCGTGAAGGCGGATGCCGGGATCGATCCGAACGTGTTCCTGCCCGCCAGGCGCAATTACTACAGCTATGCGGGATCGCTCACGACCCCGCCCTGCGCCGAAACGGTCGCATGGATGCTGCTGGCCGAACCGATCCAGGTGGCCGAGGCCGACATTGCGGCCTTCGCCAAACTCTATCCGATGAACGCGCGTCCGGTGCAGAAGGATTTCCGCCGCTTCGTGCTGCGGAGCTAAACCCCTGCCAGCAGCATCACGCCGCGCGCCAGATAGACCACGCTGACCACGAAGATCACCCGGCGGGTCCACTGGCGAAATCCGACATCGGTCATGCGCTCGAGCACCATGGCCGCCAACGACGTGCCCGCGATCGAGAGCAGGATCGCGGGCGCATAGGTCCACATCGGCACGGCATCGCCGACGCTCGCAAGCGATCCGAAATAGACCGCGCGCACCACATGGCTGAAGGTCTGCGTCACCGCCTTGGTGGCGATGGTCGTCTTGCGGTCGAGCATGCTCTTCTGGAAGAAGAGATCCAGGAACAGCCCGCCGACGCCGGTGAGAAGCTGGATGACGGTCGTCAGCACGCCGGTGATGAATGGCACCCCGCGCCATTCGATGTTCGGCCGTGAATCCTTGGGCAACAGCTCGATCACGAACGGCATGGCGCCGAGGCCGAGATAGACCGCCGCCTTGCTCGGAACGATCGCGACATAGCGCATGATCGCGAAGGAGATCGCGGCGCCGGACACATAGACAAAGAAGATGCGCCACAGAACGAAGCGCCACCACAGCACGGCGCGCCAGCCATTGGCGGCGAACTGAATGATCGAGAAGATCACCATGCCGGTCGCAACGTCGAAATAAGCGAGCAGAACGCCGACCAAGATCATCCCGCCCGCCATTCCGAACAGGCCGGAGATGAACGAGGTCGAGATGATGGTGCAGGCGATGAGAACGAAGGCGAAGGGCGTCATGAGGGCCGTCATCCTGAAGCGCCGGCCGAAAGCCGGCCTCGAAGGATGAGAGCCGTCGCCCTTCGAGGCTCGCGAACTGCGTTCGCCAGCTGCTCAGCGTGACGGCATCTGCAAAACAATTTCAATAGCGATTGCGGCGCGGCCGCTATGCACTGCGCGCCAGCGCGCCGTCGATCATGCCGACCGTATTCGTCAGCCCATACACCGCGACGAACGAACCGAAACGCGGGCCTTTTTCCTGGCCGAGCAGCACCTGATAGAGCATGTTGAACCAGTCGAGCGAAACGCCCGGCTTGCCATCCTTGGCCTTCTTCTTCTCATCCAGGAACGGCTCGCGCCGCCCGATTTCGTAGACGACGTCCTGGATGTGCTCGGCCGTGGCGTTGGCCGGAAGTTGCGAAAGCGCGTCGCGCAAATCGTTGAGCGCCACCCGCTCGACCTCGGTCGGCTCGCGAAACTGCTTCGTCGGCGCCACGAAATCGCGATAGTAGTTGATCGCGTATTCGACCAGCCTGTTGAGCTTCGGGTGCGTCTGCGGTGTCACGCCCGGACGATAGCGCCCGATGAAGCCCCACAGCGTCTCGGCGTTCTCGGCATTCGATGACGAGACCAGCGTGAGCAGAAGCTGGAACGTGACCGGCATGTCGGGCTGCGGCGGATTACCCGAATGAACATGCCAGACGGGATTCGCCAGCTGTTGCTTCGCGTCCTGGCGCTGATAGCCTTCGAGGAATTGCTGATAGTCGTCCACGTTGCGCGGGATGACATCGAAGTGGAGGCGCTTGGCCGCCTTCGGCTCACGATACATGAACAACGACAAGCTCTCCGGGCTGGCATAGCGCAGCCACTCGTCGATGGTGAGGCCGTTGCCCTTCGACTTGGAAATCTTCTGGCCCTTGTCGTCGAGGAAGAGCTCGTAATTGAACCCCTCCGGGGGCTGCGCCCCCAGCGCGCGCGCGATCTCGCCCGAGAGCTTGACCGAATCGATCAGGTCCTTGCCGGCCATCTCGTAGTCGATGCCGAGCGCGACCCAGCGCATCGCCCAATCGGGCTTCCATTGCAGCTTTACCTTGCCGCCGGTCACCGGTGTAGTGATGCGCTCCTTCGTATCCGGCTCCTCGTAAGTGATCGTGCCGGCCTTTGCATCGTGTTCGAGGATCGGCACCTGCAGAACGATGCCACTCGCAGGAGAGATCGGCAGGAACGGCGAATAGGTCTGCGCACGCTCCTGGCGCAGCGACGGCAACATGATCGCCATCACGGCGTCGAGATTCTCCAGAACCTTCAGCAGAGCGGCGTCGAATCGTCCGGACTTGTAACAGTCGCTCGACGAGAGGAATTCGTATTCGAAACCGAACTGGTCAAGAAACGCGCGCAGCCGCGCATTGTTGTGCGCACCGAACGACGGATATTCATTGGAAAATGGATCCGGCACCTGCGTCAGCGGCTTGCCGAGGTGAGCGGCCAGCATCTCCTTGTTCGGCACGTTGTCGGGGACTTTGCGCAAGCCATCCATATCGTCGGAGAACGCGATCAGGCGGGTCTTCACCTTGTCGTCCGTGAGTACGCGGAACGCGTGCCGCACCATCGTGGTGCGCGCGACCTCGCCGAACGTGCCGATGTGCGGCAGGCCGGACGGCCCGTAGCCGGTCTCGAAGATGACCTCGTCCTTGGGCTTTCTCTTCAAACGCGCGACGATCTTCTTCGCCTCCTCGAACGGCCAGGCGTTCGAGTTCTCGGCGACTTCGCGCACGGACATGGCTGTGGCTTCGGCGGTCGACATCACGTTTCTCCGGGGCGCGGACACTAGAAAGAGCTTGCCCCGCGGTCAAATTTCAAAACGGGCTGATCGGGAAATAGCGCAGCCACAAATCGGTGAAGCGGCCCTTCTCCCACAACCGGAACAGCGCCCAATTGAACGCCTGCCGCAGGGTATCATTGCCGCGCTTCATCGCGATGCCGACGCCTTCGCCGAAATAGCGGCTCTCCGTATAGGGCCCGCCGACGAAGCCGCAGCAGCCCGCCGAATCCGTGCCATTGAGCCAGAAAGCGAGCGCAATGCCGTCGCCGAACAGCAAGTCCGCCTCGCCCTTGCGCAGCGCCGTGCGCGCCGCCTCCATGTTGGGATAGGGCTTTAGTTCCGCCTCGGTGAAGAAGGTCTTGAGATATTGTTCGTGCGCGGTGCCGGCGATGACCGCGATCTTCTTGCCCTCCGTCCCTTCCGGAACGACATCCTTCAGCGTCGTGTCGCGTCGCGCCACGAAGCGTGCAGTCGCGCGATAATACGGATCGCTGAAATCGACGCGCTGGCGCGTCTCGGGCGTGACGGCCAACGACGCAATCACCGCGTCGGCGCGGTTTTCGGCTAGCGCCTGCAGCAGCGTGTCGAAACGACGCAATTGGATGGTGCAGGGGATTTTCAGCTCTTCGCAGATCAATCGCGCCAGCTCGACGTTGAAGCCGGCCGGGTTGCCGTCGGGGCCCGCATAGTTGAACGGCGGATAGTCGAATTCGGTCAGGAAGCGGATCTGAGTGATGCGCGAGGTGTCAGGCCGCTCCGGGCGGCGGCGCGGGTCCCAGAACCCCGGGACTGGAACCGGCGGCTGAATCACGTTTGGCGGCTGAACCGCGCTCGGCGGCGGCTGAACCGCGCTCGGCGACGCGCCCGGTGCGGGCGTGGCGGGCTGCGCCAAGGCCTGCCATACCGGAGAACCAAGTCCGCTCAACGCAATGGCAACCGCAATGACGACGCCTCTGGGCCCCTTACCAAAATACCGCTTTTTCATTGAGCTTGTGATCGCAAGTTGCCGGGTTGTGTCGGGGCTGTTCGCGTCCATGTGTAGACCAAATCCCGTGGCGCGGCAGCGTGTTGCGTAACACCGACCGCAAAGGGACAGACGGGCGCTTTGGGCTTGGCCCGGATGGGTGCGAACCCATATCGCGGGGAGAAAGCCGTCCGGCTTAAAAATACCGCCGCAGGTCGGTGGCGGACTCTTCGGGCCGCCGTTTGAGATTGAATGGCGCAACGAACTGGCCGTTCTTGTCCATCAGATAGACGATCGCCGTGTGGTCCATCGTGTAGTCGCCGTCCTTGAGCGGGACTTTCTTGTAGTAGACGCGATACGCCTTCGCGACCGCCGCAAGCGCGTCAGCATCACCGCCGACCCCGATCAGATGCGGATCGAAACTCGACAGGTAATCTTTCAGCGCGGCCGGCGTATCGCGCTCCGGATCGACCGTAATGAACAGCGCGTTGACCTTGTCGGCATCCGGCCCAAGCCGGTTGAGAACCTCCGACATGTCGAATAGCGCCGTCGGACACACATCAGGGCAATGCGTGAAGCCGAAGAACACCAGGAACGGCTTGCCTTTGAGGTCCTGATCCGTGATCGCCTTGCCGTTCTGATCGTTGAGCTTGAAGGAGCCGCCGATCGCCGCGTTGGCGGTGGCGATCGGCATCCCGCCGCGCCCGCTGACAAGCAGGATCACGGTGAAGCACAGCACCAGCCCCGCCAGGAACGCGGAGATGATCAGCACCAAGCGGGTTGTGCGTGGGTTCATGGCGTTGGTCAGAAGCAGGCCGCGAAGCCGGCCGCGATGATCTCGAAGAATACCGCCGCACCATAGTGCGCCCACAGCACCAAGGTCGCGCCGATCAAACCCGCCACGACCGCGCCGACCAGCAGGAATGGCCGCGAGGTGAGGCGGGGCGTGGTGACGGCGACTTCAGGCATGGCCAGGTTCCGAAGGCTCCCCCCGTCAAATAGTCCTCAATCCGCCTCGCGGCAACCGGGGCAATGCCAATCAGGCCGCCTTCGAGCCTCGGATGCGCTGCGCCGATTGCTCGTTTTCGGCCCGCCTCAGCTCATCGGCGTTCCGATAGGCGTCGCGGCAATCGGGCGAGCAGAAGCTCAGGTGATGAAAGGTGATGAAGTCCGCGGTGCCGCTGAGCGCATCGCCGCCGCACGCTTCGCAATAAATGACCAGCTTTTTGGCGCGCATGAATCGTCTCCGAATCAGCCAGGATTTTAGCGCAAAATGTGGCGGCGGCCGGAACATCGGGTCGGCTGCGGTGTCTCACGAACCCCCGAAGCAGGGCACTAGCGACACAGATGTTGGCGGGGCGTGGACGACAATAGGCCAGTCAGCGGACACGATAGGCCAATCAGCGAATGCAGCAGCGCAATCGCCTCGCGAGCGCCTTAAGCTGGGCGCAAGCTTGGGTGGGATATGCAACCACCAAACGACCTCGACGGCTGGGCGAAGGTCGGTCCGCGAAGCCATCTTGTCTTGAGGTCACGTGTGTCGCGACGATTGGCGTTTACGGATTTCGAGATCCGCCCCGACGAGCGGCAACTTCTTGTCGGCGGGAGCGCGGCATCATTGGGCGCGCGTGCATTCGACCTCCTGATGTGCCTGGTCGAGCATCGCGACCGGTTGGTCAGCAAAGACGAACTGCAGCAACACGTCTGGCCCGGGCTGGTTGTCGAGGAGAGCAATCTGACGGTGCATGTCGCGGCGCTGCGCAAGTTGCTCGGCCCGCAGGCCATCACCACCATCGCGGGCCGCGGCTATCGCTTCACGGCAGCGATGGCGGCTGAGCCGAGCCCGGCAGCGTCGCAGAAACCAGCGTCCGCCCCATTCCCTCCTGCGACCGAAGCGTGGACGCCGACCCTGTCCCCGCCGATCGACAAGGCGTCGCTGGCGGTATTGCCCTTTGCCAATCTGAGCGGCGACAACGCGCAGGACTACTTCGTCGACGGTGTCGTCGACGACATCACCACGGCGCTGTCGCGCGTGCGCGCGTTCTTCGTCATCGCCCGCAGCTCCAGCTTCACCTACAAGGGCCGTGTGGTCGACGTGCCGCAGGTCGGGCGCGAACTCGGCGTACGCTACGTGGT
>JBBWZU010000726.1:0-3062 GCA_039649225.1 Hyphomicrobiales bacterium
ACGCTGGCTAAGAAAGACGGCACGTCACTGCCGTCACCATCGAGGAAGCAGACGACGTCGGCATCAGGCCGCGCCGCGGCGAAACCCGCCGCGCAGGCGCGGCCATAACCGCGGCGTGGCTCGCTCACGACGCGCGCGCCGGCCGCGCTTGCGCGCGACGCGGTCGCGTCGGTCGAGCCATTGTCGACCACGATCACTTCGTCGACGCCCTGCGCCAGCACGTCGGCGATGACGCCGGCGATCGGCTCTTCTTCATTGAGGCAGGGGATGACGACGCTGACGATCGTCTGCATGCCGGCAAGCCGCATCAGGTCCTCTCGCGCAGCTGCATGATACGCCCGGTCAGGCGCCCGCGCATGGCGAAGGCCAGCGCGAGCAGAAGCGGAAGAGTGGCAAGGCTTTTCCAGATCAGGTCGTTGTGGGCCAAGAAAATGGGCCGGTAGAGCAGGAACGCGCCGAGCGTGAGCGCCCAGGCCGGCGCGCCGGCGCCGAGCGGAATGAACGGAACGAGCGCGAGAAAATACCAGGCGTAGTTCGGCGACATCAGGAACAGGCCGGCCGAGAGCAGCAGGATGATGCCGGAGAGCGTTTCGCGCGGGCTTCGCTCCGGCCCGAATGCGATGCGCAACGCAAGGATAATCATGATCGCGGCGGCCGCCGCGATGTAGATCACCGCGAGGGCAGGGTGCTGGCCGAACAGCAATTGCGCCAGCGAAACCAGCCAGATGCCCTGGCCGCTGATGATATCTTCTTCGGCGAGATAGCCGGACGTCAGGAAGCCGAACACGCCGCGCCCGGCGCCGAGATAGGGCAGGTAGCAAGTGAGGATCGCGGCGGCGACGGCGAGCGGCACGCGCCAGTCCCACGGCCGCCAGAACGCCGGCAGGACGAACAGCGCGTAGGGTTTTACCAGCATCGCAAGCGCGATGGCGACCGCGCCGAGCACGCGCCGCGCACAGACCAGCAGCCAGACGCCCGCCATCATCAGCGCGATCATCAGCGCTTCGACGTGCGCGCTGCCGGCGATTTCGAAGATCGCCAGCGGATGCCACGCATAGGCGACGACGCTGGTCACCGGCAGATCGAGACGGCGCAGCAAGTCGATCACCACGGCGACGATCGCGACCTCGCAGGCGATCATGGCGAGCCGCATCATGGTGAGGGTCTCGGCGATGCAGGTCACGGCCAGAAAGAACATCTGGGCGAGAGGCGGATACGCTGTGACGGCATAGTCCGCGCGATTGATGTGCGGATAGATCGCAGTATCGCGCAACGCCGCGAGCGCCGGGTCTGCCGGCACGTAGGCATAAGGATTGACGCCCGCCCCCTGCACGCGCCCGTCCCAGATGTAGCGATAAAGATCAGTCGACAGGAATGGCTCCTGTCCGATCAGCAAGAGGCGCATGACCAGCGCGAGGCCGAGAATGACCAGGAGGCCGGTTCGCGCCGGCACGCTCGCCGACAGCCGCGTCGCCATAATGGCGATGAGGCCGGAGGCTGCGAGCGCCGGAATGAAGACCGCATAGCTGTAGGTGCGGATGATCCAGGGCGTGGCCGCGACGAACATCAGCATCGCGGCGCCGGCCGCGCAAAGCGCAATCAGTGCGGCAAGGTCTTGCCGGGCATTGGCGGGTTGTGACGTGACCGCCGTCACCGCGACGATCCGGCGCGCAACGGTGCATTGCGTGCGCTCAAATAGGCCCGCGTCGCCGGCGCATCAGCGCCGTTCGCGAACGGCGTCGGCTCGCCGGCGAGTTCGGCTTCGAGCAAGGCGAGAGACTCGCCGTCGTCGACGTCATACCAGCCGGACACCTGAGTGACCGGCAAGGCGATCTCGGCGGCGCGCTCGAGGGTTTTCCCATGGACTTGCGCGGTGCTCCACGGGATGTCGGCATAGAGCCGCGCGTGCAGTTGCGACACGCCGATGAGCGTGTAGCCGCCATCGTGGGCCGGGCTCAGCACGACCGTGCCGCCGCGCCGCGTGGCATCGACCGCCTGGCGCAGGATGGACGCCGGGAGCGTCGGGCTGTCGGAATTCACCAGGATCGCCCCGGCGTGCGCATCGAGCAACTCGTGCGTGGCTATTCGCAGCCTGGTCCCGAAATCGCCCTCGCACTGGAGCAGCAGACGAAAGCCGGGCGGGAGCAGGGCGCGCAGCGCGGGTTCGGTGCCGGCGGGCGTGTAGACCGCATAGCCGGTGACGTCGCCTTCGCGCGCCACCTCATGGATGGTGGCGGTGAGGTCGCGGATGAAACAGGCCGAGAGATCCGCGCATTCGTCGGGCCGCAACGGCGGCGAGAGCCGGGTCTTGGACAGTCCGGGCAAAGGGGTTTTGCAAAAAATACCGACCGCGACCGTTTTCATCTGCGCCACCCCGCTCGTTCGGTAGAATTGTTCCAACGATGGACGGATGTGCGCGTTCCGTCACCTCACAAAACGGCCCAAAGGCATCACCACGGCTACACGAGTTCGTGCGGGAAGCGCGCCGAAAAGTGCCGGCGAAGTTGATTGGGTTTGTTTCGCCAAACCTAACTTCTAGTTGTTATTTATTATTATTCGTCCGCCAGCTACTCGTCGAACACGGCGCGCAGCGCCGGGCCGAGCGCGAAGACCGCCGCGCCGCCGGCCGCCGCGATGGCGCCGATCATCATGAAAAAATGAGCCCTTTCCATGCTGCTCCAGAAGCCGCCGAGCCAGCCGCCAAGCACATCGCCGGGAAACGTCGCGGCGAACCAGAGCCCCATCATCAGCGACAGCACCCGGGCCGGGGCAAGACGCGATACCAGCGCCAGGCCGACCGGGGCGAGATGCAGCTCTCCGATCGTGACCACGATGAAATAGCCGAGGAGCCAGAGCGGGCTTGCCTTGGCGGCGGGGCCGAGATTCCAGGCGGCCGCGACCATCACCAGATTGCCGAGCGCCACGCACAGGAATCCGAACGCCAGCTTGTTGACGGTCGACATCTCGGTCCCCAGCCGCGCTTGCGCGGCCCATAGCCGAACCAGGATCGGCGTGAACAGGAAGATCATCAGCGGATTGAGCGCCAGGAACCAGGTGGTTGG
>JBBWZU010000753.1:0-3456 GCA_039649225.1 Hyphomicrobiales bacterium
CCCTTCCAGTGCAAGGAAATGTCCAGCGATCCGCTCAGGCCTGCAATTCGGCAAGCAGCTTTGCGAGCAATTCCATACCGGCAGCCCAACCCTTTTCGGCGCCGCTGATCGCGGCCGCAAAGCAGGCAATCTCCGCCTCGCTCGCCTCATGCGGCACCCACGTCAGGCGTAGCTTGGTTTGAGCGCCATCTTCCTTAAAGGTCACCGTCGTCAACAGCACGCGCGGCCAGTCCTTCATCATTGGAGAGGGGATAACGTTCCAATCTGCGTCCGACGAAGAGTGTAACCAGACCAACCGATCAGGTGGCGTTACTTCGGTGTATTCAACCCGCTGGTACATCGAATTGCCGCCCCATTTCATTTCGACGAGCCACAGCCCGCCGGGCTTCAGGTCAAGCCGATGGACAATCGTCTCCACCTTCGGCCCGTACCAGCGCGGCAACAGCTTCGGGTCGGTCCAGGTCTTCCACACCAGCTCACGCGGCGCATCAAATACCCGATCCAGCACATAGGTCGGCAAATCACTCATTTTCTGCGCCCCTTCTTTTCTGCCTTTTTCAACTCTTCCAACAAGTCATCGAGTTGATCGAAACTCGATGACCAGAACTGTTTGAACTCTTCGAGCCAGCGCACGGCTGCCGCCATTGGCTCAGCCTTCAGCCGTGCGGGCCTGCGCTGTTGGTCGATGTCCCGCTCGATCAATCCTGCCTGTTCAAGCACTTTGAGATGCCGCGACACCGCCGGCTGGCTGATGTCAAACGGTGCGGCAATCTCGTTCACCGATGCCTCTCCACCCGCGAGCCGCGACAGGATCGCGCGCCGCGTCGGATCGGCGAGCGCGGCAAAGACCGCGTCGAGGTCGCCTCCTCGCGAGGCGTAAGCAATTCGCTCCATAACAAGTTGGTTATATACGACTTGCGCCCCTGTCAACAAATTCGGGTCGTTGATCAACCTTGCATCCAGGATGCGGTCGATATATACATAGCCAAATGGCTATTCAAAATTCATCGAACCTGAACCAGACATTCCACGCCTTGGCCGACGGGACGCGCCGCGCCATGATCCACGCGCTTGCACACGGCAAGGCGCGCAGCGCCAGCGAGCTCGGACGCCAGTTCGATTCAGCCCAACCCACGATCTCGAAGCACCTCAAGGTACTGGAGCAAGCCGGGCTGGTTGCGCGCACTGTTGAAGGACGCGTTCACCGGTTTCGGCTGCGCCGAAAGCCGCTGCAGGACGCAGGCGGATGGATCGCGCGTCATCAGGCATTCTGGACAGGCGCCGTCGCACAGCTTGACCATCTTCTGTCGGAGGTCCCAAGCGATGACCGGTAGGACGCGCGCCGAGGTACGCCATCGTTTCGCGGCGGCGCCCGAGAAGGTATTCGCGGCTTTCGCCGAGCCGCACCTGATTATCCAATGGCTGTCGCCATCGCCCGAGATCACGCTCACCGTGTTACAGTTCGACTTCCGCGTTGGCGGTACTTATCGCTTCGCGTACCATTTGCCGGACGGGACGACTGTCATCATCGGCGGCGTGTACCGATCCATCGTGCCGCCGTCCGGGATCGTCTTCTCCTGGATCATCGAGCCGCCAGACGAGCATGCAGGCATCGACTCCGAGGTAACGGTGACCATTACGCCGGACGGCGGTGGCACCGAACTCCTCATCCGGCACGAGAAGCTGACAGCCGCCGGCGCCGTCCGGCGCCATGCCGAGGGCTGGCGTGGCGCCTTGGTGCAATTGGCCGAATTGCTTGGCGGGCAAAGGGTGGCGCATGCCCGCTAGTTTCGACATCACCACAGCCGTGCGAACGGCGCTTGCGAGCAGCATGACCCTCCGGGAAGTCAGAATGTTCGGCGGGATCGGCTTCATGCTGAACGATAACCTTGCCTCGATGGTATCCAAGCGCGGCCTGCTCGTGCGCGTCGGCAAGGACCGGTTGGACAAAGCGCTCGCCCAGCCGGGCGCACGTCCCATGATCATGCGAGGACGGCCGATGCAAGGCTACGTCTTCGTCGATACGCCAGACCTCACGAAAGGCGGTGCGAAAGCGCTGCTGAAACTGGCGCTCGCTTTCGTGCAAACACTGCCGCGGAAGGCTCCCGCTGCAAAATCAATACGCATCGAACGAAAACAACAAAGAAAGGAAGACAAAAATGACTCGCTTCTTCCTCGGCGTTCTCGCCTATGTCGTGCCGACCTTCATACTGGGATTTGTGTGGCATCTGATCCTGTTCGAGCAATACTACAAAGCGCTCGCCATCTATCGGAGCGACATCATCATTCCCTTCGGTTTTCTCTCGATGCTGATACAGGCGCTGATCTTCGCGTGGATTTACCAACTGACTTTTGCACGATCAAACGGCACGCTGCTCTCACGCGGGTTGCTCTACGCTGCCGGAGGCGCCGCCCTATCGTGGAGCTTCACCACGCTCGCCGTTGCGGCAAAGAACGTGATGGTCTCGATTCCCGACTATCTCGTGATTGAGACCGCATTCACCATTGTGCAGTGGATCATGGTCGGACCGCTCACCGCACTTGCCTTTGGCCAAGTGTCGCCGTGGGATGACCGGCTTTTGAGCGTCAAACAATCCTGACCGGTTGCTGGCGGCCCCCCGCCGGTCGGTCACACTCTACTCGCGGGCGTGCGCCCGCGAGTAGAGTCGCGCTGCGTCTCCGCCCGCTGGCTCTGCTTCTGCCCGGTCCGCGCTTCTGTCCGGAGTCGGCCCTGCGGCACGCTCCATGATGGGGTTCGGCGAGTTGTCGTTTGAGCGCAACATCCAGCCCGACAAGCATGGCGATCGCGCTTTTCCTTTGCTGGGCCGAATCAATCCCGGCACAAGGCTAGCGAGAGGTGCGCCGGGGTCGGATTACCCCAGCTTGCGCAACGCCACCGGCGCAGTCACGACGCCTCGGCTCAGCACCAGATAAAGCCCGCCCGCGACGACGATCCCGACCAGCCAGCTCAGGTCCGCGCCGCCGAGCAGCCCGGTTGCGATCGGTCCCTGCAGCGCGGGAACGAGACCATCTTCGACCGACCAGCCTGCAATCAGCCCGGCCGCAAAGGCGATGATCCCGGCCCAATTGATGTCCCCATAGGCGCTCACGTCCGCGTCACGATAGAGCTCGGCGACGTCGATCTTGCCCGCGCGCCGGATATAGAAATCAGCCAGCACGACACCCGCAAAGGGGCTCATCCACAACAGCAGGCTGATCATCCAGTTGTCGAAGGACTTGGCGAAGGATGGCGCGAAGATGAAGTAGATCGTGACTAGGTAGCCGGCGATCCCGACAATCGCGGCCAGCGCGGTGCGCGAAAGACGCAGGCCCATGCTCAATGCCGCCAGCGCCGCCGAATAGACGTTGAGGATATTGGTTGCGATCGGGCCGTGCAGAACCAGCAACAGCACCAGGATGCTGGTGGTGCCGCCGAACACGGCGCTGACCATCTTG
>JBBWZU010000755.1:0-3215 GCA_039649225.1 Hyphomicrobiales bacterium
GCCTCGGCCAGCGCGCTCTTGCGCACCGGTTTTGCAACAAAGCCGTTCATCCCGGCGTCGAGACAGGCCTTGACGTCCTCCGGGTAGGCGTTCGCCGTCAGCGCGACAATCGGAACCCGTGCATGCACGCCGGTCCGGGCGCGGATCGCGCGCGTCGCCTCGATGCCGTCCATTTCAGGCATCTGCATGTCCATCAAGATGACGTCGTAGGAGAACTCGCCGGCCGACTGCACGGCTTCCACGCCATTGGAGGCGACGCTGACGTTGGCGTCGAACTCGCGCAGCAGCTGCTTGCCGACAAGTTGATTGGTCGGATTGTCCTCGGCCAGCAGAATGCGCAGCGGGCGGCCGAGCGCCATGATGTGAGCCTTGAGATCCGCGATGGCGCTGCCATCGCTTGCCTCCGAGTCGATCGCGAGTTCGGCGATCGGAAACTTGACGCTGAACGTGAAGGTCGAGCCACGTCCGACAACCGACTCGGCGCCGATCCGGCCTCCCATCTGGTCGATGATGCGCTTGCAGATCGCGAGCCCGAGCCCCTGGCCGCCGAAGCGCCGGTTGACCGATGAATCGGCCTGCGCAAAGCTCCCGAACACACCTTCAATGCGGTCCGGCGCGATTCCGACCCCGCTATCGGTCACGGACCATTGCACGGTTGCGTGACCAGCGGTGCCGGCAAGCCTGCGCGCCTCGACCACGATTTCACCGCGGTCCGTGAACTTTACCGCGTTGGTCAGAAGATTGAGCAGCACCTGGCGCAGACGTCCGGCATCGCCGCGCAGCGCGGATGGAAGATCCGGATCAATGTCGATCCGCAGCGCCAATCCCTTCGCAGTTGCGCTGCGCTTCGCGAGGCCAACCGTCGTATCCACCACGGCAGCCGGCGAGAACGACGCATCCTCGAACGGAATGCGCCCGGCATCGAGCGCGGAGAAATCCAGAATGTCGTTGAGCAGGCGCAGAAGATCGTCGCCGGCACCGTGCAGAGCCGTCGCGTTGAGCCGCTGCTCGGTATCGAGCTTGCTCTCCAGCAGCGTGCTCGCGAACCCGAGCACCGCATTGAGCGGGGTGCGGATCTCGTGGCTCATGACGGCGAGGAATTCCGAGCGCGCCCGCATCGCGGCCTCGGCGGCATCGCGCGCTCGTGCAAGGCCTTTTTCATATCTTATGATCAAAAACGCGAGCGGCAGCAGAATGGCGGTCAAGAATGCCGCCACCAGGATACGCTGCAGTTGCGTACGGTCATCAGCCAGGAAAATGTCGTCGAACGCGTCGAGCCAGATCAGCGCGATTGCGAGGATCGCCAGCAGAACGCTCGCATAGGGAGCGAGCCGCGCGAACAGAGCCCGTCTCGGCGCGTGCTTTTCCGTGGCGCCTCCCGGCGCGGATAAGGTCGGTGCCTGGAACATGCTGTGCGATCAGGATCCGCGCGGGGCGAGCCCGACCACCTGGCGCTTGCGGATCTCACGCATCAGCTCGCGCAGGTCGGCGAGCCTGACCGGCTTTGAGAACGGCCGGCATACGTTGAGATTTAGCCTGCGGGCGACCGCGAAGGATTCGCTGCGCACGGCATCATCCGATCCGCTCACCACGATCACCGGAGACGTGTATCCGATCTCCGCCATGTACCGCAGCACGTCGATGCCGCCGCGCTCACCGAGCGATAGATCGAGCGTTACGCAGCCGTAGATGTTGAGCGCCAACAGCCCCCGCGCCGCCTCATAGCTCGCGGCCTCGTCGACTTCGAAGCCCGCCTGCCTGGCGATCCGACAGATCACCATGCGGTGCACGGTGTCATCGTCGATGACCAGCACCTTGTGGGAGGCGCCCGATATTTCGTCGGCCTCATCGAGAGCTGCGTATTGATCGGACATCGGCGCGCCTGACCCGGAAATGAAATCGCAGACGGCAGAATAGGCCCTATGGCTAGAATTTTAGATTAAAGACGGCGTGAAAACCGATTCGTATGAACGCGTAGAACGTCTTGTTTTTTACGCCGCATTCACCATGCACCTGGGTCGGCTACGCCCGCGAGGCGTTCAGCCGCGCGGTACCGCAAGCGATGCGAGCTTGGACACGTCCGCGCTCGTCTCGAGCGCCCAGACCGCATCGATCAGCGGCGCGATGTCGTGACGCGGATCCCAGCCGGCGGCAGATGTGCGCAGCTTGTCCTCGAGATCCTTGTCGCTCATCGGATTCTGGTCGCTGCCGCGCGCGGCGGCTTGCGAGAGATTGTAAATCTTCCCGTTCGCCGTGATATCGACCGCAACCGCCACGGTGCTGAAGGCCGGGTCGACCTCGACCATGACCTTGCGGCGCAATGCCTGCACTGCCGGATCGTTCACGCAGGCATCGGTGAACTGGTCGACACCGGCCTTGCCGGTCACCAGCGCGGCCGCCACCGCATGCTGCACACTCACCTGCGACTCGCGCCCCGTCGAAACGCTCGGCCGATCGGTGCGTAGCTGAAGCAGCGGATTGCCGCGCACCGCGACCTTCTCGACGACCGCGCGCGGATTGTCGCGCCGCCAATCGAGTACGCAATCGAGCACCGGATGAATCACGAAGCCACACGGATACGGCTTGTACGAGGTGCGCATCAGCTCCCAGCTTTCGCCCAGGCCGTCAGTGATGAGCGCGAGATCGGTGGGACCGCTGAGCGCATTGTAGAAGCCCTGCACGCCGGCAAGCGGCTCCGGCGGCCCGTCAAATCCCTTCTCGGCAAGCAGCGCGGACCAAAGCCCGTTGCGCGCGGCGTTGCCGACGCTGACGCTCTTGGCCGGCGTGCCGAGGCATTCGCACAGCCCTGCGGATTGCGTTGCCGCGGTTCCGAGCGCGGAAACCATTTGCGTCTCGTCGAGCGCGAGCAATTTGCCGCTGCCGGCCACGGCACCGAACACGCCGCAGGTCGAGGTGATGTGCCAACCCCTGTCGTAGTGGGTGGGCGAGATCGCCAGCGCGATACGCGCCTGTACCTCCTGGCCGAGCACGAACGCGGCGAGCAGGTCGGGCCCGCTCACGCGGCGCATCTCGGCGAGCGCCAGCAACGCAGGCGCGACGGGCGCGGTCGGATGGATCACGGTGCGCACATGCGTGTCGCAGAAATCGAACACGTTCGCGCCGGCGGCATTGAGAAACGCAGCGCTCAGCACGTCGATACGCTCGCTGCGGCCGACCACCGTTGCCTGCTTGCCGCCGGAAAACCCGGACAACGA
>JBBWZU010000774.1:0-4444 GCA_039649225.1 Hyphomicrobiales bacterium
GGTCTTGCCGGCGCCGTTGGCCCCGAGCAGCGTCGTGATGCCGCCGTCCTCGACCGCGAGCCCGAGCGCGAACAGGACCTGCGTCGGCCCATAATAGGCGCAGAGCTCGCGCGCTTCGAGCACAGCGCTCATTTCGTGGTCCCCAGATACGCGAGGATCACGGCCTCGTCGTTCTGCACCTCTGCCGGCGTGCCCTCGGCGATCTTCTTGCCGAAGTCGAGCGCGACCACCTTGTCGCAGATCGACATCACCATGCTCATGTGATGCTCGACCAGGAGGATCGTGATGCGGCGCTCGTCGCGGATGCGACGGATGAGTTGCCCAAGGCCATGAATCTCGGTGTGGTTCAATCCGCCCGCCGGCTCGTCGAGCAGCAGCAGTTTCGGCTGCGCCGCAAGCGCGCGTGCCAACTCGACGCGCTTCTGCATCCCGAACGGCAGGTCCGCGACAGCGCGGTGCGCCACCGCATTGAGATCGAGAAAGTCGATCAGCTCCCAGGCGATGTCTGAAAGCGTTTGCTCTTCACGCTTGGTCCACGGCAACTTGAGCGCATTGGAAAGGAAATCCGTGCGGCCGAGCGGATGGCTGCCGACCTTGACATTGTCGAGCACCGACATGGTGCGGAACAGCGCGAGGTTCTGGAATGTCCGGCCAATGCCGATATCGGCGATGCGATGCGGCGGGCGGGAAAGGATGCTTTTTCCCGCGAACACGATATCGCCCGCGGTCGGCGTGTAGAGGCGCGAAAAGCAGTTGAACAGCGTGGTCTTGCCGGCGCCGTTCGGGCCGATCAGACCGAGCAGATCGCCATCCGCAATGGTGAACGATACGCGGTCCAGCGCCACGATGCCGCCGAAACGCACCGACACGTCGCGCACATCGATCAGCGGCGCGGACTGCGCGCGCGCCAGCGCACCGGGCGCTTCCAGGATTGCGGCCGTGACGGACACGTTTCCCCTCCGGCGGCCGTTCACGGCCGCATTAATGTTTTCCGGCCCGTTACCGGCCGCTCAGCGCAACTTCGACATTCCGCACCAGATTGACCAGCCGCGGCCCAATGTCGCCCTCCAGCCGCTCACGGGTGAACTGGAACGCCGGCGCGCCGCAGTTGAACGCGAACACGCCGGAGCCGTCCGGCGCGACCAGCGGCACGCCCACCGCGTTGATGTCACGCTCCCATTCTCCCAAAGAGAGCGTGTAGCCGTGCGTTTCGAACTCCTTGATCGAGCGTTCGATGCTCGCCTTCACCCTGGGCCAGTCCTTGCCCTCCTGCCGCTTGATATAGCCGAGCAGCCAGGTCCGCTCGGCCTCGGGCATGCCGGCGATCAGCGCGCGGCCCATCGCCGTATTGGCGATCGGCAACCGCGAGCCCTGCATCAGCCGCAGCATGGCGCCGCGCTTGGAACGAGCCAGCTCCAGATAGATGAGATCGAGCCGGTCGCGCGTGCCGAGCGCGACCACCGCGCTGGCATAATCGGCTAGCTCCTGCATGTGCGTGCGGGCGAGCTGGCGGATGCGAATGTTTGCAAGCGCCGTATAGCCGAGCGCCAGCGCGGCGGGCGCAAGCTGGTATTTGGCGAGGCGCTCGATATGCGCGAGGTAGCCGAGCTTGGTCAGCGTATAGGTGAGCCGCGAGACTGTCGGCTTCGGCAGCCCCGTGCGTTCGGCGATCTCGCCATTGCCGAGCAGGCCTTCAGTCGGCGTGAATGCGCGCAGCACCTCAAGGCCGCGCGCCAGCGCCGTCACGAATTTGCGGTCGCCATGCGTTGCAGGACGCGCGCCCTTCGCGGGCGCGATTTCCCAGGACTCATGACCGGTTTCCAGGGTCACGACGCAGTCTCACTCCCCGAATGTGCATGCTTCATTTGACAAGCCAGAGCACCACACCCTAGCGTGCCGGTCAACTTGCAGAACGACGTTTCGCAGCGCGGAATTATCCCGCAATGCGGTGCGGCCGGGGAATTTACCCGGCGAGAAAGGCAGGACTGCAAGGGAGCTGTGCACGAAGGCGAACGCCAGCGCGCGGCAAGTCTGGTAGTAGTGAGCGCGTTAACGAATTTCCCGGGGAAACGACCTTGACCGATCCAGTCAGTCTGCGTCGCGACGGCAACGTCGCCATCATCACCATCGACAATCCGCCCGTAAACGCGCTCAAGCATGCGGTACGCAAGGGCATTCAGGATTGCGTTATCGCGGCGCGCGACGATGCGGCGATCGAAGCCATCATCCTCACGGGCGCGGGGCGTACATTTGTCGCAGGCGCCGACATCACGGAGTTCGGCAAACCGCCACAGGCCCCAAGCCTGATCGACGTCATCGCGACGCTCGATGGGGTCAAGAAGCCGACCATCGCGGCCGTGCACGGCACGCCGCTCGGCGGCGGGCTTGAGTTGACGATGGGCTGCCACTTCCGCGTGGCCGCCGCCGGCACGCGACTTGGCCTGCCCGAGATCAAGCTCGGCCTAATCCCGGGCGCGGGCGGGACACAGCGTCTGCCGCGCCTCATTGGGATCGAAAAGGCATTGCCGATGATCCTGTCGGGCGATCCGATCCCGGCAAAGGCCGCGCTGGAAAACGGCCTCGTCGATGAGATCATCGAGGGCGACCTGGTTGCCGGCGCGATTGCATTCGCCCGCAAGGTGCTGGCCAAGAAGCGTCCGCTGGTGCGCGTGAAGGACCGCGACGAGAAGCTGAAGGATATCCGCGCCAATCCGGCCAAGTTCGACGAGATCGTCGCGGCCAGCGCCAAGAAGACGCGCGGGCTGCATGCGCCCGCCGCCGCGATCGAGGCCATCCGCATGACGCTGGATACGCCGATCGATGAGGCGCAAAAGAAGGAGCGTGAAGCCTTCATGAAACTGGTCGTCGGCGACCAGTCGAAGGCGCAGCGCCACATCTTCTTTGCCGAGCGCGAAGCCGCCAAGGTACCGGGCCTCGCCAAGGACGTGCAGCCGCGCGAGGTCAAGTCGGCCGCGGTGATCGGCGCCGGTACCATGGGCGGCGGCATCGCGATGAATTTCGCCAATGCCGGGATCCCGGTGACGATCATCGAGAACAACGAAGATGCGCTCAAACGCGGCGTGGCCACCATCGAGAAGAACTACCAGACCTCGGTGCAGCGCGGCTCGCTCAAGCCTGAGGATATGGCCAAGCGCCTCGCCCTGTTCACGCCGAGCACCGACCTCAACGCGTTGAAAGACGCCGACATCATCATCGAAGCGGTGTTCGAGAACATGCCGATCAAGAAGGATCTGTTCGGCAAGATCGAAAAGATCGCCAAGGCGGGCGCGGTGCTGGCGACCAACACCTCGTACCTCGACGTCAACGAGATCGCGCAGACGACGCACCGCGTGCCGGATATCGTCGGCATGCATTTCTTCTCGCCCGCGAACGTCATGAAACTGCTGGAGATCGTACGCGGCAAGGACACGGCGCCGGATGTGCTGGCGACCGCGATGGCAGTCGGACGCAAGATCAACAAGGTGCCGGTGGTGGTCGGCGTCTGCCACGGGTTTGTTGGCAACCGCATGCTGTCGGCGCGCGGCATCGAAGCCGAGAAGCTGCTGCTCGAAGGCGCACTGCCGCAGGATGTCGACGGCGCGCTCACCGAGTTCGGCTTCCCGATGGGGCCCTTCGCGATGAATGACCTTGCCGGCATCGATGTCGGCTGGCGCTCACGCAAGGAGCGCGGCGTGCGCAACGAAATCGCCGACACTTTGGCCGAGCAGGGCCGCTTCGGGCAGAAGACCGGCAAGGGCTTTTATCTTTACGACGGCCGCGCCGCGAGACCCGATCCGGAGGTCGAGAAGCTGATCGTCGACGCCTCGGTGCGGATGGGCGTGAAGCGGCGCAGCGTCTCGAAGGAAGAGATCATCGAGCGGCTGGTCTATCCGATGGTGAACGAAGGCGCGCGCATCCTCGAAGAGGGCATCGCGACGCGTTCGGGTGATATCGATGTGGTTTGGCTCTACGGCTACGGCTTTCCGGCCTGGCGCGGCGGCCCGATGCACTGGGCTGATACCATCGGGCTCGCCAGGATCCGCGACCGGCTGAAGAGACTGGCGGCGGACAGCGGCGACAAGCGCCACGAGCCGGCCGCTTTGCTGAACAAGCTTGCCGATGAAGGCGGCACGTTCGCCGGCTACGCGACCGTGAAGGCGGCGTAAGTTCTTTTTCAAGGAGCGACGAATGTCCGAGGCCGTTATCGTTTCGACCGCGCGCACGCCGATCGGCAAGGCATTCCGCGGCGCGTTCAATATCACGCATGGCGCAACGCTCGGTGGGCACGTGATCAAGCATGCGGTCGAGCGCGCCGGCATCGAGCCGGGCGAGGTCGAGGATGTGATGCTCGGCTGCGCCACGCCCGAGAAGGCCACCGGCAGCAATGTGGCACGGCTAGCCGCGATCAG
Source organism: Hyphomicrobiales bacterium (assembly GCA_039649225.1). Classification (GTDB taxonomy): domain Bacteria; phylum Pseudomonadota; class Alphaproteobacteria; order Rhizobiales; family Xanthobacteraceae; genus PALSA-894. Next base: position 4,410 of record JBBWZU010000774.1, read on the forward strand.
AGCCGGCATGCCCGTGACGGTCTCGGGCGTCACGG
>JBBWZU010000782.1:0-3713 GCA_039649225.1 Hyphomicrobiales bacterium
TGAAAGTCGAAACCGAATTTCTCGCGCAGTCGCTCGAACAGTTTCGGCGCGAAATCCAGATATTTTTCGGTCGACCAGATGCTCTCCGTCGGAAGGCCCTTCTCGGCCGGTTCATAGGCCTGTCCGCTCTTCGGAATGCCGTAGACCTTGTCGAGGCCGGGAACGCCGGACTGCGCGCGGATCGCCCGATAGCCTTGCGCCATGTGCGCGGCGACCGAGTCGATCGTCTCGGCGACGTCGCGGCCATTGGCGTGGCAATAGACCATCACGCCGTCGCGGCTCTTGCCGCCGAGCAACTCATAGAGCGGCAAGCCCGCGACCTTGCCCTTGATGTCCCACAGCGCCGTGTCGACGGCCGCGATCGCCGTCATGGTCACCGGGCCGCGGCGCCAGTAGGCGCCCTTGTAGAGATACTGCCAGATATCCTCGATGCGGTGCGGGTCGCGCCCGATCAGGCACGGGATGACGTGGTCTTCCAGATAGGCGACGACAGCCTTCTCGCGCCCGTTCAGCGTCGCGTCGCCGAGACCGTGCACGCCTTCGTCGGTCATGATCTTGAGCGTGACGAGATTGCGCCCCGGGCAGGTGACGATGACCTTGGCGCTGATGATTTTCATTTGGCGACCTTCTTGCGGGCGGGTTTCTTGCGCGGCGTTGCGGCGTCCTCTGCGTCCTCGAACATATTCGGAAACGCGCGCGACAGCCGCGGCAGCGATTTCAAGATCTCGCGCAGATGCACCTGCATCGCGCTTTCGGCAGCAGCGCCGTCCCCCGCCACGATGGCGTCGAGGATCGCCTGGTGCTGCACGATCGGGACTTCGGTTGGCATTGCGTCCGGAATGCTGAGAAAGCGCACGCGATCCATCTGCGCCTTTGCTTCCTCGACCACCTTCCAGGCGTAGGCGCACTCGGCGGCGTTCGCCAGCGCGTGGTGGAACGCATCGTCGAGCGCGAAGAACGCTTCTTCGTCTTTCGCGCGTCCGGCCCTTCGCTGCTCGGCAATGATCGCGCTCAGGTCATCGATCGCCGGCTTGCCGATCCCCTCGCTCGCGCGGCGGGCGATGGCGCATTCGACCGCCTCGCGCACGAAGCGCGCATCCATTACCTCCTTGGCGGAGATCTTCATGACGAAAGTGCCGCGCTGCGGCAGGACGCGAACGAGCCCGATCTCGCTCAGCTTGATGAAGGCCTCCCGGACCGGCTGGCGGCTGACCTTCAGGCGGTCGGCGATGTCCTGCTCGGAAATCGCGGTCGCGGGGGTGAGCCGCATGGTCACGATCGAGGTGCGGAGCGTGCGGAAGACCTGCTCGGCGATGGAGCCCGAGCGGCCGGCCGCGCCGGGGCGGAGCGGCTCGACGCTCGCCGCCAGATTCGATCGTTGCATCGGCGCGTCTTCCATACTACCATTTCAGCTTAACGCCGCCGTCAAATCAACAGGGACTTCGCCGGTCAAGGCAAAGTCTGGGAGGGATTGCATGTATCATTCCAACTTCGGACGACGCGGGATCGTGTCAGGCGCTATATTCGCCGTAGCCTCCCTCGTTCTTGGCAAGCCGGCCTTGGTCCAGCCAGCCTTGGCGCAGGCGCCGAAAGCGCCGCTTGTCATCAATGTGGTTGATGTCGGCGGCGCGCTCGCGCTGCTGCAGGACGCCATCGAGGCCTACAAAACCAAGAACCCGACTTACGTCTCGCGCTTTACCTTCACCAAGGCGCCGGCACCCGAACTGCCTGGCAAGCTCAAGGCGATGCAGGCCGCAAACCGCGCCGACATCGAGCTGGTGCTGGGCGGTCTCGACATTCTCTCGGCCGGCATCGAGCAGGGACTGTGGGAGCCGATCCTTCCTGGTCACGCCGACAAGTTTCCGAACGTGAAGGCGAACTATCTCCCGGCGGCCGCCAAGATGCAGGAACTGGCCAAGGATCAGGCGCTCGCGGTCGTGTTCATGCCGGCCGGCCCGCTGGTCGAGTACAATCCCGCCAAGGTGAAGGAGCCGCCGACCTCGCCGGCAGCCTTGCTGGCATGGTGCAAAGCGAACCCGAACAAGCTCGTCTACGCGCGTCCGGCGAATTCCGGCCCGGGCCGTACCTTCCTGATGGGCCTGCCCTACATGCTGGGCGACAAAGACCCGAAGGACCCGGTCAACGGCTGGGAGAAGACCTGGGCTTACTTGAAGGAGCTCAATAGCTGCATCGAGTACTACCCGACCGGCACCGGCATCGTGATGAAGGAGCTCGGCGAGGGCACGCGCGACATGACCGTCACGGTCAGCGGCTGGGACATCAACCCGCGCGCACTCGGCATCGTGCCGAAGGAGTACAAGGTCGCGGCATTCGACAATCTCACCTGGGTCAACGACACGCAGTTTCTGATGGTGCCGAAGGGCGTCACCGGCGAGAAGCTGGCTGTCGTGCTCGACCTGATGAAGTTCCTGCTCGAGCCGACACAGCAGGCGATGACCTACGACAAGGGCTATTTCTATCCGGGCCCTGCCGTGAAGGACGTGCCGCTGAGCATGGCGCCGAAGGAAAGCCAGGATGTCATCAAGGAATTCGGCCGCGCCGAATACGACACCTGGCTGGCCAAATATCCGCACACCCAGCCGCTCGACACCAAGGCGATGGTCGATGCGTTTCGCATCTGGGACCAGCAGGTCGGCACGCAGAAGACGAAGTGAGAACGGCTCTCGATAAACTGGCGCGCAGTGGGCGACCGCTGCGCGCCGCACGCATGATCGGCCCATGAACGAACAATTCAAAGAACTGCGCCTCGACGGCGTCTCGCGCCACTTCGGGCACCCGGGCGGCACGCAGATCGCGGCGCTGCATGAGCTATCATTGATCATCCGGCGCGGCGAGTTCATCTGCCTGCTCGGGCCGTCCGGCTGCGGCAAGACCACGGCGCTCAACTGCATCGCCGGACTGCTTCCTGTCACCGGCGGCACCATCTCGCTCGACGAGAAGCGCATCGATCTGCTGCCGCCCGAGAAACGCGGCTTCGGCATGGTGTTTCAGAACTATGCGCTGTTCCCGCACATGACGGTGCGGCGCAATGTCGGCTTCGGCTTGATGATGCGCGGCACGCCGGCCGAAGAGGCAAAGGCGCGCATCGCGCGCGCGTTTCAATTGGTGCAGCTTGTCGGCCACGAGGACAAGCTGCCGGGACAACTGTCGGGCGGCCAGCAGCAGCGCGTCGCGATCGCGCGCGCGATCGTGATCGAGCCGCCGCTGCTGCTGATGGACGAGCCGCTGTCGAACCTCGACGCCAAGCTGCGGCTGGAAATGCGTGCCGAGATCCGCCGCATCCATCGTGAGCTTGGCCGTACCACGATCTACGTCACGCACGATCAGGACGAGGCGCTCTCGCTCGCCGACCGCATCGTGGTGATGAAAGATGGTCTGGTGCAGCAGGTCGCCGGGCCCGAGGAGGTCTACGCGCAGCCCTCGAATCTGCACGTCGCGCGCTTCATGGGGTATCGCAACGTCGTCACGCTCAACGTCGGCAAGCTCGACGGCGACACGGTGATGCTCGAAGGTGCGGGTCTGCGTCTCGAAGGGACCGCGAAAGCCGGATTGAGCGGCGGCCGCTCGTCGGTGGCGATCCGGCCGGAAGATCTGTCGGTCGGTGCCGGCCCGAACACGATCGAGGGCAAGGTCGAGAACGTCGAATATGGCGGCCACGATTCGCTGGTCGATGTGCGCGTCGGGAAAGACAC
>JBBWZU010000852.1:0-3968 GCA_039649225.1 Hyphomicrobiales bacterium
AGCGAGCCGACCGTGACGGTGTTGGCGATCGAGGAGCCCGAGATCATGCCGAACAGCGCTGATCCGAAGATCGAAACCTTGGCGGGTCCGCCCGAAAAGCGGCCGGTCAGCGCGGTGGCAAGATCAATGAAAAAGCGGCCGAGCCCGACGCGCGTCGCCAGCACGCCGAACAGCACATAGTGAAACACGTAGGTCGCGACGACACCGAGTGCGATGCCGTAGATGCCCTGGCTCGTCAGATAGAGATGGTTGACGACGCTTTTCCAGGTGTTGCCGGGGTGCGCCAGAATGCCGGGCAGCGAGCGGCCATAGAGCGCATAGGCCATCAGCGCGATGGCGATGATCGGCAACGGCCAGCCGACGCTGCGCCGCGTTGCTTCGAGCAACACAACGATCATGACCGTGCCCATGATCCAGTCGGTCGGATCCGGGTTGCCGACGCGGAACTGGAGGTCGTGGAAGACGTAAGGCACGTAGAGGCTGGTGACGACGGCCGCGATGGCCAACAGCCAATCGACGATGCCAATCCCGAGCGGCGCCAGAGGGCCGGCGACGGGGAGCGTGGCGTTGCCTTTCTGGTTCCAGGAGAAGACCAGAAAGATCAGCCCGAGGACGCAGGAAATGTGAATGCCGCGATGCAGCGTTTCCGGCAGCAGGCCGAAGCCGGCCGTGTAATAATGGAAACACGAGAGGCCGAACAGCAGGAGCGCAACGACCCATCCGGCCGTTGGCAACAACGGCCGGAATCGCATTTCCGGATCGAGTTCGCTCTCGAGCTTTTGGATCTTGGCGTCGTCGAGCTCTGCCGACGTTGTCATACGGGCTCCACGCGCCAAGCCTTGGTCATTGAGGGGCGCTCGATTACTTCAGCAGGCCGATCTCCTTGTAGAATTTCTCCGCACCCGCGTGCAACGGGATGCCGACGCCCTGAAGCGCCGTCGCCTTTTGAATCTCTTTGCCCTTGGCGTGGCCGACGTCCATCGCGGCGCGCGTCTTGTCGCTCCACAGCGCCTTGGTGATCTCGTAGACGAGATCGTCGGGTTGTTTGGACGTGGTCGTCCACTGCGCGCCGACCGCGACGGTCTCGACGCCCTTGACGTCCTTGTAGACGCCATCGGGGATCTTGTCCTTGGCGAAGAATTTGTACTGGGCCATGATCTTGTCGCGCGCCGCCCCGTCGATCGGCAGGAGTTCGAACCCGTTGGTGGCGGCGAGCTCGGACAGCGTTCCCTGCGGATAGCCCGTGGTCTGGAAGTAGGCATCGAGCGAGCCGTCCTTGAATTTCTCGGCCGACTGAACCTGCTTCAGATATTCGGGCTTGATGTCCTTCTCGGTCACGCCGTAGGCCGCCAGCAGCGCACGCGCGTTGACCAGGGTGCCGGAGCCGGGCTCGTCGATCGAGACGCGCTTGCCCTTGAGATCGGCGAGCGACTTGATCCCCAAGCCCTTCTTGACGACGACGTGCACGCTTTCCGGATAGAGATTGGCAATGACGCGCAGCTCTTCGATCTTGGGCTTGCCCTCGTAGATGCCGGTGCCGGTATAGGCCCAGGCATTGATGTCGGCCTGGCTGAACCCCGACTCCATCGAACCGCCGACAATGCCGTTGACATTGGCGACCGAGCCGTTGGTCGCAACTGCGCTGACATTCATCTTGTCGGTCGAGACCGCGTTGGCGATCATGCCGCCGACCGGATAATAGGTGCCGCCTGTGCCGCCGGTTCCGATGCGGAAGAATCTCTGCTGGGCATGGGCCGGCAGGCCCGAAAAGCCGAGAGCGCCCAAGCCGGCGCCGAGCGCCAGCGCTTCGCGGCGGGTGATGAATCCAGTCATACGTTCGTCCTCCATAAGGCTCGCCCGCCTTTGTCCGGCCAGCGTTCCAATTGCACTTGAAAGCCGCGGTTTGTCCATCATTCGATGTATGGGCGCGTGCGCCAATACATATTCCCATCAGCGGCGCGTTGCGTGGTGCCGCAGCCGTCCGGCGCGAGCCGGTTTGACAGGGCGATGCAATGTCCGCCGCCCGGTTCTAGTGCCATGCTGGCGCAAAGCTTGGACGTGAACGAAGAAGACTTGGCGAAAAGCGAACCCGAACTCCTGCGCAAGGCCTTCCCCTGGTGTGGTGAATAGCGGCTGCCGGCGCCGTTCAGCGCCGAGGCGGGACCGCAAAAAAAGAGGCCGCCGGGGGGGACCCGGCGGCCAAGCCACAATGGGTGTCGAGGAGGAAGTACCCAGCGGCTTAAAAGCAGGGACGACGTCGGCCGGCCGATGGTATTGGCGCTGCGACGGGCGTCCCAACAGCAGACAACCTCGTGCAGTCACCGTGAGCGTTATTGCGCTGCAATACTTGGACGGAAGCGGCCACGACTTGGAGAAAAACGAATTCGAGAATTCTCTTGGGCGAGCCGGCGGATGTGCCTGTGTCGAGGGCAATCCTGCATCAGGCAGAACAGAATCTACGCCGCGGCGTTCAACGCATCACTCTTATTCTGTTGTTGCTCTCGTACGCGAATGCTTCCGGCCATTCTATTTGATCATGTCAAATTCACCTCGGATTTGGCGACGCCGAACGGCTGTTGAATTTTTCGTGACCTGCGACGCAAAACCGGGCGTTGGGCGCCGCCCACTAACCCAGTTACGACCCTATTTGCGTGTATCGAACGGCGCCCGTTCGGTGGGGTTGCGGCTTGGCTTGTGGTGGAGTGCGGGGCAACGATCCGATGGCCGATCCTGGTCGGTTCACGAGGCTTCGATTTTCGACCGACGAACTGCCGGAACACGACCGGGTCGCGAAGTGGCGCGATCATTACGGACGAACGGTCCTGAGGATCGAGATTGAGCCCGAGCAGAATGCTCCATTTAAAGCCCAGCTAATTTCACGCGCCTTGCCGGACTTGCATTTGCTGTCGGGGATGATGTCACCCGCCCGCATCCACCGAACCCGCAAGCTGATTGCCGACGGCAATGATGACTTGGGGCTTGTCATCAATCGGTGGGGTACCATCGTGGCCACGGCGCGAGGCCGTCAGGTGACGCTGCGTGAAGGCGACGCATTGCTGATGACCAGCAGCGAAATAATCGCGTTCGACCGGTCCCATGTGGGCAGCTCTCTTTCGATCCGGATTCCGCATCCCGTGCTTTCGGCGCTCGTCGCGCATCCTGATGATGCCGTCATGCGGCTCATTCCGCGGACGACCGATGCGCTGCGGTTGTTGACCCACTATGCCGAACCGTTGCTGGAGGACGATACCCTTTCCACGCCCGAGCTTCGGCGGCTTGTCGTCGCGCACGTTCATGACCTCGTTGCTCTCACTTTGGGTGCAACGCGCGACGCCGAGGAACTCGCGCAGAGCCGCGGCGTGCGCGCCGCGCGCCTCAGTTCGGCCAAGGCCTACATTGCGAACAACAGCAGCAACCGCAATCTCTCGGTCGGGCTTGTTGCAAAGCATCTCGGGGTAACGCCACGCTACCTCCAAAAACTGTTCGAGCAAGGCGGCAGCACGTTCTCGACTTTTCTGCTGAGCCAGCGTCTTGCCCGCGCGCGTCGCCTGCTCACGGATCCGAAATTCAGTTCGCATCAGGTCAGCTCGATCGCCTATGACGTCGGCTTTGGCGATCTTTCGTATTTCAATCGCAGCTTTCGCCAGTACTACGGCGCCACGCCTCGCGATATCAGGGAAGCAGCCGTAAAATCCGAAACGCGCTGACAAAGGCCCGCGCCGCATTGCGGCGTCACGCGTTCATCCTTGAACCACCGTCGACAACCAGTCGACAAACTTCTCCGCTCGCTCTGTCGCATTGAGTTAAGGTATCGACGGCAGCTTTGGCGCGCCGCAAACACTCAAGTCGGGGAGACCAGGGAATGGCCGTGTCGCGCATCTGGCATCAATCGACCACCGAGATCGATCATATCGGCGTCTACAAGCAGTCGCTGATCGATCGCGCGCGCCTGATCCTCGACGCCGACG
>JBBWZU010000857.1:0-12021 GCA_039649225.1 Hyphomicrobiales bacterium
TCATCAAGGTGACAGCCTGTGCGATCTGCGGCTCGGACCTGCATATCTTCGACGGCGTCATTCCGCAGATGAAAAGCGGCGACATCGTCGGCCATGAGACGATGGGCGAGGTGGTGGAGGTCGGTTCCGAGAACAAGGCGCTCAAGGTCGGCGACCGCGTGGTCGTGCCATTCACGATTTCCTGCGGGGAATGTTTCTTCTGCAAGCGCGGCTATTTTTCCGGGTGCGAACGCACCAATCCCGATCACGAAAAAGCGAAACTGCTTTGGGGGAATTCACCGGCGGGACTGTTCGGCTATTCGCACCTGCTCGGCGGATACGCGGGCGGACAGGCCGAATACCTGCGCGTTCCCTATGCGGATGCGGGGCCGATAAAAGTCCCGGACGGCCTGAGCGACGAGCAGGTCCTGTTCCTGTCCGACATTTTTCCGACCGGCTACATGGGCGCGGAGTTCTGCGACATCAAAGGCGGCGAGACGATCGCGGTCTGGGGCTGCGGTCCGGTCGGTCAATTTTCCATTCGCAGCGCCTTTCTGCTCGGCGCCGCGCGCGTGATCGCGATCGACACGGTACCGGAACGCCTGGCGCTGGCGCGTCAGGCCGGAGCCGAGACGCTGGATTTCAAGAAAGAGGATATCTACGAGCGCATCATGGAGCTGACCAAGGGGCGCGGCGCGGATGCCTGCATCGACGCGGTCGGCACGGAGCCGGACACGACCGCGAGCCTCGACTCGGTCGTGGATCGCGTGAAGGTCGCGACTTTCATGGGTACCGACCGGCCGCACGTGCTGCGTCAGGCGATCCACTGCTGCCGGAATTTCGGAACGGTCTCGATCATCGGCGTCTATGGCGGCTTCGTCGACAAGATCCCGATGGGTTCCGCGATCAATCGCGGCCTGACCTTCCGCATGGCCCAGACGCCGGTGCAGCACTATCTGCCGATGCTGCTCGAGCGCATCCAGAAGAACGAGATCGATCCATCATTCGTGGTCACGCACCGCGCCCCGCTCGAAGAGGGACCGGAGCTCTACAAGACGTTCCGCGACAAGAAGGACGGCTGCATCAAAGTCGTGATGAAGCCGGCCGCCTAGCAGGAGATACATCATGGCCAGCAAAATGCGTCCACTCGCCGTTGTCACCGGAGCATCGACCGGAATCGGTTACGAACTGGCCAAACAATGCGCCGAGAACGGTTTCGATCTCGTGATCGCGGCCGACGAGCCCGAAATCAACGCCGCGGCTGACAAGCTGCGCGCCTTCGGCACCAGGGTCGATACCGTCGAGGCGGACCTTGCCACGGCCGAAGGCGTCGACAAGCTCTACGGCCGGCTCGCGGGCCAGCAGGTCGACGCACTCCTGGCGAATGCCGGACGCGGACTCGGGCATGCATTTCTCGATCAGGACTTCGACGCCGTCCGCCATGTGGTCGAGACCAACGTGACCGGCACGATCTATCTCATTCACAAGGTCGGCCGCGACATGCGCGCCCGCGGTGCCGGGCGCATCCTGATCTGCGGCTCGGTCGCCGGCTTCGTCCCCGGCAGTTTCCAGGCTGTCTACAACGCGACCAAGGCATTCCTGGATTCCTTCTCCTTCGCAATTCGCAATGAGCTCAAAGACAGCGGCATCACCGTCACCTGCCTGATGCCTGGGCCCACGGACACCGAGTTCTTCGAGCGCGCCGGGATGATGGACACCAAAGTCGGAACCGAGAAGAAGGACAACCCGGCCGACGTCGCCAAGGTCGGGGTTGATGCCATGATGGCCGGGGAGTCGGACGTCGTGAGCGGCTGGAAGAACAAGATCCAGACGACCGTCGCGAATGTGCTGCCGGCCGAGGCGCTTGCCGAACAGCATCGTAAACAGGCGGCGCCGGGAACCGCCAAATCTTGATGCGCTAATTCCTTGACCGCGGGTCACGACCCATTCGTGGGTCGCGACGCGAGGCCGACGTGGCGCGAAAGCTACTGCAACTGCGCTCCGCCGACGCCGGCTTTCAGCTGATCGGCGACGTCCGCCTCGCGGCCGGCGCACTTTGGATGTCCAAAACCCGACGCGCTCTGGCCGGCCGCGTTCATGTCGTAGATGATCGCGTCCTTGCGCTCGGGGTTGACGCCCGCCGGGACCTTGTCGAGCCCGAGCGCGGCGCGCAGGCGCCACGCGACATTGTGATCCGCGCATGCGGAGTCGCCGCTCACCCCGAGGCCGCCGACGACGTCATTGCCGTCGTAAAGCGGCAATCCGCCGCCGAACACGATCACGCCGCCGATACGCTTGCCGGTCATTGGATCGCTCGGACTTCCAAAGGTCGTGGCATCGCCGGCGCTCGCCTCCGGCGAAGGCGGGTTGGCGGCGATGATGCCGTAGAGGCTCTGTCCCGGCTGAGCGAGCGCGAACAGATTGGCCGTCGCCATGGCCATGCTCTTGAGGCTGAAGCTGTTCGCCGTCGAAGCTTTTTGCATCGCGATGACGCGGCTGCCCGGCCACTGATCCGTCGCGCTGCCGCCGCTGAAGACGATCGCGCAGACCGTGCCGTCGCGCGCGACGACGCTGGCCCATTCGTGGTTTTCGAAGCCGCCATTGGGCGGTCCGCCGCTGGGTTTGACGCTCGCCCGCAGCGCCTGCGCGAGCTTGGCCTGATCGACCGGGCAATCGGCCGCTACGGCAACGTCAAACGAAACTGCCAGCAGCACGCCTGTCAAGCAACCAGTCAACACGATCGGCTGAAACCTCATGACATCTCGCTTCACCAGTGGAACCAACGCAGCACAAACGTACTTACTTCTGGCTGGTTCCAGGAGACGCCGAATGCTGGGACGAATCTCGTCGCGGCTTTGCTGTATGTTAATTCTGTGCGCATTTCCGCTGGCGGCGGCACCGGGAGAGTCCTCACTGCCCGCACCGCCAACGTCCGCCGCGCCGCCCGACGACGGTCAGTGGCGAATGCCCGCGAAGAACTTCGCCAGCACGCGCTTCAGCGACCTCACCGAGATCAACACCGACAATGTGAAAAATCTCCAGGTCGCATTCAATTTCTCCACCGGTGTGAACAAGGGACATGAGGCCGCGCCGCTGGTGGTCGGCTCGACGATGTATATCGTCTCGCCCTATCCCAACATTCTCTACGCGCTCGATCTCGCCCAGCCCGGCGCGCCGATGAAATGGAAATATGAACCGAAGCCGGAGCCCGCGGCGCAGGGCGTCGCATGCTGCGATGTGGTGAATCGCGGTGCCGCCTATTCGGTTGGCCGCATCTACTTCAACACCCTCGACAACATGACCATCGCGGTCGATGCGGAAAGCGGCAAGGAAATCTGGCGCACCAAGCTCGGCAGCATCAATCGCGGCGAGACCATGACGATGGCGCCGCTGGTCGTGAAGGACAAGGTGCTGGTCGGAAACTCCGGCGGCGAGTACGGCGTGCGCGGCTGGGTCATCGCGCTCGATGCCAAAACCGGAATCCAGAAGTGGAAAGCCTATTCGACCGGTCCGGATGTGGACGTACTGATCCGACCAGATTTCAAGCCGTTCTACGACAGCGACAAGGGCAAGAACCTTGGCGTGACTAGTTGGCCGCCGAATGCCTGGCAGCAGGGCGGCGGCACGGTGTGGGGGTGGATCTCATATGATCCGGACCTCAACCTGATCTACCACGGCACGGCCAATCCCGGGCCGTGGAACCACGAGCAACGTCCCGGCGACAACAAGTGGACCGCGGGAATTTTCGCGCGCGATGCCGACACCGGACAGGCACGCTGGTTCTATCAATTCACGCCGCACGACATCCATGATTGGGACGGCATCAACGAGATTATTCTGCTCGACATGGAGTGGAAGGGGCAGGCCAGAAAGGTCCTGGTCCGGCCCGAGCGCAATGCGTTCCTCTATGTGATCGACCGGACGAATGGTGAAGTTCTCTCGGCCGAACCTTTCGCCTACACGAATTCCGCCACGGGCGTCGATCTGAAGACCGGACGGCTGCAGGTCAATGCGGACAAGGAGCCGAAGCTCAACCGCACCATTCGCGACATTTGTCCGACCGCCCCGGGCGCGAAGGACTGGAATCCCTCGGCTTATTCACCACGGACCGGACTGCTTTACATTCCGCACAACAATCTCTGCATGGATTGGCAGAGCCTGGAAGCCAACTATATCGCCGGTACACCCTATGTGGGCGCGGAAGTGAAGATGAAGCCCGGCCCCGGCGGCAATCGGGGCGAATTCAGCGCGTGGGACGTGCAGAACGCGCGCAAGCGCTGGTCGATCAAGGAGAACTTTCCGGTCTGGAGTGGCGTGGTCGCGACGGCCGGCAATGTCGTGTTCTACGGCACCATGGAGGGCTGGTTCAAGGCGGTCCATGCCGAGACCGGCGAACTGCTGTGGCAGTTCAAGACCGGATCCGGAATCATCGGGCAACCGATCACATATCGCGGACCTGACGGGCACCAATATGTCGCCGTTCTTTCGGGGGTCGGCGGATGGTCCGGCGCGATCGTCGCCGGTGACCTCGATCCACGCGACGGCACGGCCGCGCTCGGCTTCGTCAATGCAATGGCCGACCTCAAGCAAGCGACGACGAAAGGAGGATCGCTTTATGTCTTCCGGCTGCCGTAGCGCCCTCGTCGCCGTCGCGCTGCTTGCTCTTGCGGACTGCTCCGCAAGCGCGCGCGAGTTGCGCATTTGCGCGGATCCGAACAATCTGCCGTTTTCCAACGATCGGCTTGAAGGTTTCGAAAACAAGATCATCGACTTGATCGCGCACGAACTCGATGCCGCCGTTCAATACACCTGGCGGGCACAGCGGCGCGGATTCATCCGCAATACCCTTGGTGCCAAGACCTGCGATTTGACGGCCGGCTCCGTCGCGAGCCTTCCCATGCTCAAATTCACAAAATCGTATTACCGTTCGACCTATGTGTTCGTCGGTCGGCGCGATCTGCCCGAGATAACATCGCTCGACGACCCGGCACTGCGGACGCTGAAGATCGGTGTGCATCTGATTGGCGATGACGGCTTCAACGTGCCTCCCGCCCATGCGCTCGCGCGGCGCGGCATCATCGAAAACGTGCGCGGGTATTCGCTGTATGGCGATTACCGCGAGCAGAACCCGCCGGCGGATCTGATCAAGGCGGTAGCGGTTGGCGAGATCGATGTGGCGATCGCCTGGGGCCCGCTCGGCGGATACTTTGCGGCCCGGCAGAGCCCTCCATTGCGGGTAACCCCGGTTGTGCCGGCGCTCGATGGCTTGCTCCCGATGACGTTCGCGATCGCAATGGGCGTGCGCCGCGACGACGAAGCACTGCAGCACGAGATTGAAGCCGTGCTGGCGCGGCGGCGATCCGACATCGACGCGATATTGTCCAGCTACCATGTGCCGCTCGTCCAGGCGCCGCAGACCGCCGCGGGGCCCGCGCCATGACCCGCGCAGTCGTCATCGTGATCGCGCTTGCCGCGGTGGCGGCAGGGTGTGAACGCGAAGACCGGCCGCTGCGCAGCGAACCGGTCCTGAACGACAATCGCGACGCGATCGCGCTCGCCACGAATGCGCCGGGGCCTGGAGCACCGGTCGAATACAAAAGCGGCGCGCGCGCGCAATACGAGAAGACCGCCTTTCATGTGAGCCAGGGAAAGAAGCTGTTCACCTGGTACAATTGCAGCGGCTGCCACGCCAATGGCGGCGGCGGTTCCGGTCCGGCGCTGATGGACGACGTGTGGATCTACGGCAGCGCCATCGAGAACATCGCGGCGAGCATTCGCGAAGGACGGCCGAACGGAATGCCGGCCTTCCGCGGCAAGGTGCCGGAAGATCAGATCTGGCAGATCGCAGCCTACGTGCGCGCGCTCGGCGGGTTCGTCGCCAGCGATGTGGCGTCCTCGCGCCATGACCAGCTCTATGCACACGAAGGCGAAAGCCGCCTGCCGTCGCCGCCGGCTGCCAGCAGTCAACCAGGCCTGGCTCAGCCGAAGTGAGGACACCATGAGGTTCCCACTTGCATCGCCAGCCGCGGTTCTGGTCTTCTGCCTGCTCGGCGGCTGCTCGGGCGTCCAATCGGCGCTCAACCCGCAGGGGCCGCAGGCCGCGCATCTGGCCCGGCTGTTCTGGATCTTCACCGGCGTCTGCACCGCGGTCTGGCTTGCCGTGATGCTGGTGCTGCTCGTCGGCCTCGTGCGCCGCACGCCCGCACGGACGGATCCGTTGCGGCTCGACGCGCGGAGCGAACGCCGCAGCCTGATGGTCGTGGCAGGCGCCGTGGTCGGAACGCTGCTGACGGTCGTCGCGCTCACCGCATTGAGCTATCTTTCGCAACGGCAATTGTTCGCGCGCGAGAGACCAGCCGTCACCATCAAGGTCACCGGACAGCAATGGTGGTGGGACGTCCGCTACGAATCCGACGCGCCTGATAAGATCGTCACCACGGCAAATGAGATCTACGTGCCGGTCGGAGCGCCGGTGAGCGTGAAACTCGCCGCAACCGACGTGATTCACAGTTTTTGGGTGCCGAGCCTCTTCGGCAAGCAGGACCTGATACCGGGGCAGGACAACGAAATTCAGTTCACGGCGAGCCGGCCAGGCGTCTATCGCGGCCAGTGCGCGGAATTCTGCGGCTGGCAGCATGCCCATATGGGGCTTCTCGTCGTGGCATTGCCGGCGAACGAGTTTCAGGCCTGGCTCGCCGCCCAGGCCGCTCCGGCTGCGGAGCCCGACGATGCGGAGCGAAAACGCGGCGCCGAGCTCTTCGCCGCCAAGGCCTGCATCATGTGCCACACCATCCGCGGCACGTCGGCTGGCTCGCGCGTCGGTCCGGACCTCACGCATTTCGGCAGCCGCAAGACGATCGCCAGCGCCACGTTGCCGATGAGCCGGGGCAATATCGCGGCCTGGATCGTCGACCCGCAGGGGATCAAGCCGGGCGTCAACATGCCGAATGTTTCGATTGCGTCCAATGAGCTCGATCCGCTCGTCAGTTATCTGGCGGGGCTGCGATGACCTCCGCCGAGACGGCAGCGCAAACGGATTTGCGCGACACCCATTTGGACGATGCTGAACTGCATGCGCGGCTGACCCGGACATGGCGCACCGGCGCGTCCTTGATCGAACGATTGTCTTCGGTCGATCACAAGGTGGTCGGACGGCGCTACATCATCACGGCCTTCGTGTTTCTCTGCCTCGGCGGCCTGAGCGCGATAGCGATGCGCATGCAACTCGCCCGGCCCGAGGCCAAGCTGCTCGGGCCCGACCTCTACAATCAGCTCTTCACCATGCACGGGACCACCATGATGTTCCTGTTCGCCGTGCCGGTGATGGAGGCGTTCGGCGTCTATCTCGTCCCCCTGATGGTCGGCACGCGCAATATCGCGTTCCCGCGGCTCAACGCATTCAGCTATTGGGTCTATCTGTTCGGCGGCATTTTTCTTTGGGCCTCGTTCATGCTCAAGATCGGCCCGGACGCGGGCTGGTTTGCCTACGTGCCGCTCTCCGGGCCGGAATACTCGCCCGGCAAGCGCGTCGATGTCTGGGCACAGATGATCACCTTCACGGAAGTCTCGGCGCTCGCGGTCGCGGTCGAGATCATCGTCACGGTGTTCAAGCAGCGTGCGCCCGGAATGACGCTGGATCGGATTCCCCTGTTCGTCTGGTCGATGCTGGTGACGTCCTTCCTGGTGCTGTTCGCGATGCCGGCCGTCATGGTAGCGAGCACGATGCTCATTCTCGACCGCCTGGTCGGCACCCACTTTTTCAATACCGCGGAAGGCGGGGACTCGCTGCTGTGGCAGCACCTGTTCTGGTTCTTCGGCCATCCGGAGGTCTACATCATCTTCATCCCGGCGACCGGCATGGTGTCGTCGATCATCGCGGCATTCGCCCGCCGGCCCGTATTCGGCCATCTCCCGCTGATCCTGGCGCTGATCGCGGTCGGCTTTCTGTCGTTCGGACTGTGGGTGCACCATATGTTCGTGACCGGGCTGCCGCAGCTCGGCGCGAGCTTCTTTACGGCCTCGAGCATGCTGATCGCGGTGCCGAACGGAATCCAGATCTTCTGCTGGCTGGCGACGCTGTGGGACGGCAGGCCGGTCTACAAGACGCCGTTGCTGTTCGTGCTCGGCTTCATCGCGATCTTCGTGATCGGCGGCTTGAGCGGCGTGATGGTCGCGTCCGTGCCGATCGACGCGCAGGTGCACGACACCTATTTCGTGGTGGCGCACTTCCACTACGTGCTGATCGGCGGCGCCGTATTCCCGCTGGTGGGAGCCGTGTATTTCTGGTTTCCGAAAATCACCGGACGCCTGATGAGCGAGCGGCTCGGCCGCTGGAATTTCTGGCTGGCGTTCATCGGCTTCAATGTCGCATTCTTTCCGATGCACATTCTCGGACTGCAGGGAATGCCGCGGCGGGTCTACACGTATCTGCCCGAGATGGGGTGGGGTCCGCTCAACCTGCTCTCGACAGCCGGCGCGATCGTGCTGTTCGCGAGCTTCGTCCTGCTGCTGATCAACGCGGTGCGCGGTGCCGCGCGCGGCGCGCCGGCGGGCGACAATCCCTGGGACGCCGGCACGCTGGAGTGGGCGACCACGTCGCCGCCCGCGCCGTACAATTTTCCGCGTATTCCCTTCGTCACTCATCGCGAGCCGCTCTGGGACAACCGCGAGAGCCTTCCGGTCGTGACCGGCTTGAGCGTGGATGTGCGCGAGCACGTGGCCGGAACCGTGACCGAAAGCTTTCCTCAACTGCGCGAGAGCTCGCCCGAGCCTTCGATCTGGCCGCTACTGGCGGCGATCTCCGTCGCGGCGGCGTTCCTCGCCTCGATTTTCACGCCCTGGGCCGTCGTGTGGGGATCAATTCCGGTTGCCATCACGTTGACCGGCTGGTTCTGGCCCAAGGGCACGCCGGAGGACGAGGAATGAGACACCACCCGGTTGCGGACGTGTCGCATCTTCCAACCAGCGGCTTTGGATCGGTCAGTCCGATCTGGTGGGGAACCTTGGGCTTCGTCGCGCTCGAAGGCACCGGCTTTGCGCTCGCGGCCGGCGCTTATTTGTATCTGCGCCAGACGAATGGGCAATGGCCAATCGGGGCGCCGCCGCCGAACCATTGGCCCGGAACCATCATGCTCATCATTCTGCTCGTCAGCCTGTGGCCGAACGCGCTCGCCGATCGCGCGGCGCGGGACGAGCGCCTCGATCGCGTCCGCCTCTGGCTCATCGTCATGTCGCTGCTCGGGTTTGTGGCCGTGGCGGTCCGCGGGTGGGAGTTCGCGCATCTCAACGTGCGCTGGGACTCGAACGCCTATGGGTCGATCGTCTGGTTCATTCTCGCGCTGCATGCCGTGCATCTGATCACCGATCTCGGCGATACGCTCGTACTCACCGCGCTGATGTTCACCCGCCATGTTACCGGCAAACGCTACAGCGACGTCAGCGACAACGCGTTCTACTGGTATTTCGTCGTCGCATCCTGGGTCGCGCTCTATGCATTGATATACGGAGTGCCGCGGCTATGACGAACGGCGAGCCCTTCGCGCTTCGGACAACGTCCTGGGCCGGCCTTGCGGCGGGTCCGGCCGCCTGGGCCGTGGACACGCAGCTCAACTATGCGCTGGTCCCCTGGGCCTGTGCGCACGGCCGCAATGTCATTCTGGCCATTGCAGGCGTGCTTGCGGTCGTGAGCCTGCTCGGGGCACTCGTGTCGTGGCTGGCCTGGCGGCGCCACGATGGGCTGCATGTTCCCGAACAGGACGGCCATCCATGGCATCTGCTGTCGGGCATCGGCGTCGCGGCGGGTCTGCTGTTCGCGATCGTGATCGCGTTGCAAGGCGTCGCGGCGATCATGGTCTCTCCGTGCCTGCGATGACCGCTCTGCTGACCATATTCTGCTTTTTCGCCTCGTGGAGCACCGCGGCGGCGCATGGCGGCGCCGCGGACGCACTCGGCTCCGCCGCGACATGGACCTACGATCCCTGGGTCGTCGTTCCGCTCTATGCGTCGGCCGCGCTTTACTTCCTCGGCACTGGACGGCTCTGGCGCCATGCCGGGCACGGGCGTGGCGTGCGGCACTGGCAGGCGGCGTGCTTCTGGTGCGGCTGGACACTGCTCGCACTGGCGCTGCTTTCGCCGCTGCATTGGTTGGGCGAGCATCTGTTTGTCGCCCACATGATCGAGCACGAGATCCTGATGGTCGTCGCGGCGCCGTTGCTCGCCGTGGCGCGACCGGTTGGGGCGTTTCTTTGGGCGCTGCCGCAGGACTGGAGAACGTCTCTGGGAGGCGCAGCCCGGCGTGGCCTGATCACCGCGCCGTGGAAGGCGGTGCGCAATCCTCTTGTGGCGACCATCCTGCATGGTCTTGCACTGTGGGCCTGGCACATGCCCGTCCTCTACAACACGGTGCTGGCCGACGTCATGATGCATCGCCTGCAGCATGCGAGTTTCTTCTTCAGCGCGACCTTGTTCTGGTGGTCTCTGTTCTACGGGCCATTGCGCGCGCGCGGCTATGGCATTGCCGTCGGTTGTCTGTTCTTCACCAACCTACATAGCGCCATTCTCGGCATCTTTCTCACGCTGGCACGCCAGCCCTGGTATCCGCAGCAAGGAGAGTTCGCCGCCTTGTGTGGACTGACGCCGCTGGAGGACCAGCAGCTCGCCGGGCTCGTGATGTGGGTGCCGCCGGCAATGATCTATCTCGGATTTGCGCTCTACTTCGCGGCACGCTGGATTTCGGAGTCCGGCAGCGCCGCTCGTGTGGGAGGTCGATATGCCGTCGCGGCGCGTTAGACTCGCTTTGTCGGCCCTGGTTCTTGCGGCTGCCGGCGCCGCAGCCACGGTGGCAGTTCTGGATCAACGCGCCAAACAAACACGTCTTGCCGTCGCGCTGACCGGCGGTGATCCGGAGCGCGCCGTCGCGTCGGCGACCAAGTTCGGTTGCGCGGCATGCCACGAAATTCCGGGCGTAGCGGCACCGGGAGGACTGGCCGCGCCCTCGCTGGCCGGCTTTGCCAAGCGCATTTACATCGGCGGCGTCGCGGAAAATTCGCCGGATAATCTCGTGCGCTGGATCGTCGATCCAAAACAATTCAGCCAGGATACCGCAATGCCGGTGACGGGCATCGGAATAGGCGAAGCGCGCGACATCGCGGCGTATTTATACCGCGAGCGCTAGCCCCGGCAGACGCCGGCGCTTCGTGGCGGCTGGGGCTGAGCCTATCCGCCGAGACTGTCCGGTTCGCGGATCGTCTGTGCGTGCAGCGCATCCAGCGTCCGGGAATGCTTCCCATGGAGAAAAATCGCGAGTTGCTGCCTGATTGCCTCGCCTTCGGACATCACGACGGTTTCGAACAGCTGCTGTTGCATGTCTTGAGGAAGATTGCTCCAACACTGAGCGACGGCCCGACCGAGGGCACGCGAGATGTCGTCGAACGCTTCTCGCGGCAGCTCCGCGGGCGCCGATGAGCTTTCGTGACCGGCGTGCATCCCAAGCTCCGTGAGGGCACGAAGCAGTGCCTGGCGCTCCGGGCCATGACCGCCTTGGGACAGAAAGGCCGTGACATCGGATTCGGACGCACGCCCGCCCGACGCCGGATTGGGTTGATGGGTGACGGTAAGATTGCCTGTCGAATTCCGCCCCAAGCTCCACCAGTCTCCGTTGGAGCTACGGTAAAGTTCTTTTACGATCGTGGATGCCACGGAAATCGCCTTTCTGCGCCGACATCAACGGCGCGTTCACGCCCTTCACGGCTATGACGGCTCGTCTTCGTTGTCCGCGATCACGACTCCGACGATCGTTCCGTCCTCGCGGATGACTTCCACCGCTTTTGAGCTCGTCTTTCCGGCGTGCGCGCCCTCCAGGAGCACGTCACGCATCCGGCGCTGGGCTTCGTTTAGCGCCTCATCGTCAGTAATGCAGCGCACCAGCACGTCCTCGGCGCTGTCATCCGGAGCGACATGGAAGCGGTAGGTCGGCATGGCTCAAATCCACGTTCGACTACCAATCGCGCCGGAGGACTTAAGTTCAACCCTGTTCTTCGATCC